>CAZSYK010000010.1:0-39141 GCA_964610685.1 uncultured Eubacteriales bacterium | reverse complement strand
CAAAAAACATGAAGAAGTCTTGGGCGATTCATCTACAAGAGAACTTGAAAGAGTGGTTTTACTCAGTAATGTAGACGAACAGTGGATGGATCACATTGATGCAATGGAAGAACTTAAACGCGGAATTAATCTTCGCGCTTATGGTCAGCGCGATCCGATTGTAGAGTACCGTATGGAAGGTTTCGATATGTTCGATGCAATGATTGATAGCATAAAAGAGAATTCCGTTAAAATGTTACTTTGTTTTAAAATCAGTTCAGGCAACAAAGGTCCCAGAATTGTAGAGTTCCCGAGTTAAAGCAAATTATAATAAATCAATCCTCCGGAATTAACCGGAGGATTAATTTATTATTCTCAAAAATTTTTCTTTAACTTATTGTACTATCTAAATATTCTTCAAGCTCTCTATCTTCTTTTTTCTTTTTTTTGTCCAGAATTACAAATATAGCGATAGCTAAAGACATTATAGTAATAAGTGAGGTGATAATTCCGACAAAAATGGTTAAACCGCAGTTGTTCTTATCTCTCAAAGGTAATTACTCCCTTCATGTAAGTTCGTTACCCATTATGATATATAACATATATTTTTAAGTCAAGGGTTATTTGTATTAACAGTTGTCATAATAGAATTATGCTTTTTTAAGGATTTTATCCATTTTTATTTTCGAAATACATTCATACATAATCGCGGAAACAAAAATTATTAAGATAAGCAATAAAACGTTAATCCAATTCAAGGGTTCAAACTCAAAAAGGTTTGCGAAATATATTATCGCTATTAAAAAAGCGATACTTACACCCCATATCAGAGTTTTACGAATCTTATTAAGCGGGAGTGATATTCTGTAAAGTAAAATTATGCCTACGACTCCTGTGGTTACAACAGTGAGAGTGGAGTATCTTTGCTGAGACAGATTAAAAAGAAAATAAGCTCCAACGCATACCATCAAAGAAAACACCACAGTAATAGCAGCGGGTAACGATTTACTGATTATATTTTTAAATAAATCTCCTTTTATTTTCTCTCTGTTAGGCTCAAGCCCAAGAATAAATGAAGGTATACCAATGGTTATAGCGCTAATAAGAGTCATTTGAATCGGTATGAAAGGGTACGGAGCGGGGATGATAAAAAATAACATGGAAAGCAAGAATGAATAAATTGTTTTTACCAAGAAAAGCGAGGATGACCGCTGAATGTTGTTAATTGCTTTTCTTCCTTCGGCAACCGCTCGGGGCATAGATGCGAAATCTGAATTTAAAAGCACAAGATGTGAAACGTTTCGTGCAATATCGCTTCCACTCGCCATGGCGACGCTACAATCCGATTCTTTCATTGCAAGCACATCGTTGACCCCGTCGCCTACCATGGCCACTGTATGGCCTTTGGATTTTATCGCTTTTATAATTTTCTGTTTTTGTGCAGGTGTTACTCGTCCGAAAATAGTATATTTGTTAGCTGCTTCTTTAATTTCCGCTTCGGTTTTTAAAGTGGTTGCATCAATGTATGAGTCGGCGTTTTGAAGGTTTACGCGTTCGCCGATTTTTGAAACGGTTATAGGGTTATCGCCGGAAATGATTTTAATATCTACACCTTGTTTTCGGAAAAAAGTAAGGGTTTTCTCGGCATTGTAACGAATTCTATCTTTTATTAATATAAATGCCATAAGCTGAATTCCTTGAGGGATTTTATTGTTTTCAAAGTTGTTGTCTGAATGCGCAAGAGCCAGGACTCTGTAATTTTGCGAGTGTAAATTTATTTTATCCTGAATTTTGCTATATTCGTCTCCAAATATGAATTCCGCGGCTCCGATTATAAAACTGCCTTCTTTTTTAAAATTGGCACCCGACCATTTCTTTTCGGATGAGAAGGGGATTATTTGTTCGGCAGAGTTTATATTTTTATCAGGCAAATACATTTTTTTAATCGCTTTAAACGTTTCGTTGTTATCCTCCAAAACGCTTGTAAGCATTGTTAAAGCTTTTTTTACATCCTTGTTGGAAAATCCGTTTTCCGGTATTACTTCATGTATATCAAACGTACCTTCGGTTATTGTCCCTGTTTTATCAAGGCACAAAGTGTCGACTCTTGCTAAGGTTTCAAGGCAGTATATGTCTTGCACCAAAACCTTGTGTTTTGAAAGTCTCATAACTCCCACAGCCAAAATTGAACTTGTGAGAAGCACCAATCCCTCCGGAATCATACCTGTAATAGCTGCGGAAGTTGTTATAATCGCAGATGCCAAATCATGACCGGAAGTGCTGAATTGCCTGTAAAAAAGAAGCGCACCTATTGGTATTATTGCTATTGATATTATTCTAATGATTTTGTTTAGTGTGGTTATAATCTCCGACCTGGTTTTTTTTATATATTTTGAACCTTTAAGGAGCGTGGAAGCATAGTTATCTGCCCCTATATGTTCGACTTTTGCCGTGCATTTTCCATTCACGACGTAACTTCCCGACAAAATCATGTCCCCGGGTTTTTTGGCTATTAAATCCGGTTCGCCCGTTAAAAGTGACTCGTTTACCTCGCAGTTTCCTTCCATAATTATAGAGTCTGCTGTGATCTGGTTTCCGCTTTCGAAAAATATTATGTCGTCCAGCACAACCTTATCGATTTTTGTTTTTCCTTTTTTCCCGTTTCTTATGACTTTTGCACAGCTTGAAGAAATCAGGTTAAGCTTATCGACAATATTTCTGGCGCGAATTTCTTGGCTTATCCCAATTATGGCGTTGCATATAACTACACCCATAAACATAAGATTTATATAAGAACCCGTGCACAGTATAGCTACCGCGATAACCAGATTTATAAAGTTAAAAAGTGTAAAAAGATTATCTTTTACAATGTCTGAGTTTGACTTTGTCGCAATGGATTTATCAACATTTAAAAGACCGTCTTTAAATCTGTTTCTTACTTCTTTTTTAGTAAGCCCAAAACTGCTTTTGGGATGATATCTTTCGATATTTGTTAAAATATTTTCCATCCTACCCTCCATAAAAATCAGCTATCATAATTATAGATAATTACTTTTTTAAGTCAAATTTTATTTAAGAGGTGAAAAATTTTGATTTGCAGAATAGTTGATATGAAAAATAAAGAAGTTATAAGTGTAAAGGATGGTTGCCGTATAGGATGTGTGAACGATGTAGAGGTAGATATGGCATGTGCCCGCATTGTCGCTATTGTAGTATACGGGCGTTTAAAGTGTTTTGGAGTTTTCGGAAGAGAGGACGATATAATTATAAAATGGGAGAACATTGAGGTTATAGGAGAAGACACCATTTTAGTAAAATGCCACCCTGTTTGCCGCCGAAAAAGAAGGTTTGGGTGGCTTCCCACGGCGTTTTGCGGATGGCGATGATAAAATAAATTGTTATATATACAGAGCGAAAAACGTTATCTCATTCAGATCTTCTGGGCTTATGTCTGCTGCTAAATGATCCTTGTTTATATAAATATCAGCATTATCGCGTTGTTGTAATATTATCCATTTAGGGGGGTTTAGAATTTGAGAAGGCCTGGTTTTAATGCGAGAATCTATGCATACTAATTCAAAATTATCAAAAATATCTTGGCTTAACTTACCTGATAAACCTACTTGCTTTAAACAACGGGCAATTGTTTGTCGATTATTTTCAAGGTAGTTTATTAAAAATATTTCTTCTAATTTCTGACTTTCTTGGAACCGTGATGTAGGGTCAACTCTAAGAGTTATGCAATCATTATAAAAATTATAAAAAATTCTTATATTGAAAATATTATTGATAATATTATGAGAATTAAATATTTGCGAAATATGTACAGGAATAGTAGTAAAAGAAAGTACAGGAGCCGGAGGGGCAGTGGTAGTTAAAATAAAATCAGATGCGGCAGCGACAAGAGAATTGAAATCCGAAAAAGGCGACGAGGTAGGCTTAACATGATCGGAAACGGGGAAAATGGCAGGAGAAGAAGGAGGAGGAGGAGGTAATGGTTTCGTGAATGCTTTAGGTTTTCGTTGGCTTGCTCTTTTTGGAATGTCTGTAGTAGAAGCTTTGGAATGGTTTTGCTTCTTTTTCCCCGCATAAAATTGGGCTGGTAGTAAAAGTATAATCAAAATTACTGTAAAATATATTTTTAGTTTTTTAAAATTTTTCATGTTTAATGTTTGGTTCTCCCTTTGATTTAGTAAAGTATCAGAAAATGGCAAACGCTTCCCGCAAGAACAAACAAGTGCCATATTGAGTGAATATATCGAGTTTTTTTGCCAATCACATAAAGGACTGCTCCGACTGTATAGAAAATTCCCCCGATAAACAGCAAATTAAATTGATAAGAAGTTAAGTTTCGCATTACCGGTTTTGCAATAAACACAACGCTCCAGCCCATTATTATATAACACGCGAGTGAAAATTTAGAAAATTTATTCACATCAATCGAATTAAGAACTATACCTACTATCGCTATTACCCAAACTCCTGCCAAAACTTTTAATGCTATAGGTTCTTTTATGCACAGCGTGCAAAGAGGAGTGTATGTTCCTGCTATTAAAAGGAATATGGAGCAATGGTCAAGTTTTCTGAAAATCGCTTTTGCTTTTCCTGTTTTTAAAGAATGGTATAGGGTAGATACAGCGTATAAAACAAAAAGAGTCGCCACATATATTGTTATGCAAAGTATATTTTCAAGGTTATGAGGATATCTTAGGAAAAGCACCGTAGCCGCTACCAGAGCGAAAATAACACCTAACCCGTGAGTGACGGCGTTCATTGTTTCTTCAAGAGGAGTATAGGAGGGCAAATTAAAGTTTTTGTTCTCAGCTATTGTTTTATCGCAATTTGAATTCATTTTTTACCTCTTTTTAAGTGTATATTGTCTTTTATTATACTTTATTGCAGATTTTTGTTAAATAATTTTTAAATATAAATTTTGCAAGAAACAAAAATCATTTTTGGCGATTTTGATAAATATATTTTAAAGGTTTTAAGCTTTTTAAGTTATGCATAGATTATTTTCAAGGAGTGAGTTTTTTGAAAGTAATTAAAATTTCCGAACATATTAAAAAAAATACGCTTTTTTATGTAACGTCGGCACTCAGCGCTTTTATGTTCTGCGCTCTTATTTTCGTGGCCTATGGTAAGATCAGCGAACACGCTAAAAATCAAAAATCCGAAAATACTCAAACCATTGTTTTAGATGCAGGGCATGGAGGAGAAGACGGTGGGGCAGTAGGAGTGGACGGGATAATAGAAAAGAACATAAATCTCTCGATTTCGTTAAAGCTTCGTGACCTTTTGGAAGCTTCGGGTTATAATGTGATAATGACCCGTGAAAAAGATGAGGCGATTTATGACGATACTGCTGAAACGCTTCGCGAAAAAAAGCGTTCAGATCTTCACAACAGAGCTGATATGATAAAAGAAAATTCAAATCATAACGCAATATTTGTAAGTATACATCAGAATAAATTTCCAGATACTAAATATTTCGGCACTCAAATATTCTATTCCAAAAACAATGCAGAAAGCCAAAGTCTTGCAAGCGGGATCAAAGAGAGTGTTGTAGGCCTTATACAGCCTGATAACGCGCGCGAGACAAAACCTGCGGATAAAAACGTTTATCTTCTTCATCACGCTCAAATTCCCGCTGTTGTTGTTGAGTGTGGATTTTTGTCAAATAAAGAAGAAGCGCAAAAACTTACAAAAGAGTATTATCAGAAACAAATGGCGTTTTGTGTTTACTGCGGGATCATAAACTATTTTCTCAATAAATCTTGATTTTATTTCGGTGGGGAAATATAATTTTTACTCAATAAAGAATGATTATAAAAATTAAGGAAAATAAAATGAAAAAATTAAAAAGCGTATTTGTATGCTCTGAATGTGGTTTTGAATCGGCGAAATGGAACGGTATATGTCCCTCTTGCAGTCAAGGTAATACTATGATTGAGGAAGTAAGAGATGTTTCGCCGAAAAATAAAACTTTATCCGTAAAGTTTAGCAGTTCAAACATAAGCCAGGTTTCCGTAGGCAGTATCGACATAAACGAAGAATCACGATATCATACAGGATTCAAGGAGCTCGATCGAGTTTTTGGCGGAGGTATAGTCAAAGGCTCTTTATCGCTTTTAGGCGGTACACCGGGTATCGGCAAATCAACGCTGCTTCTTCAAATATGCAACCATCTTGATAAAAAATTAAAAATTCTGTATGTTTCAGGCGAAGAATCTAAACGTCAAATTAAAATGAGGGCCTCAAGGCTTGGCGTTCATAACGATAATTTATTTATTATGACCGAGACCAATGTGAGTATGGTAGCTGCCGAGATTGAATTTACTCACCCCGATGTTGTTATAATCGATTCGATACAAACCATGAATAACCCTGATTCGTCTTCTTTTCCGGGAAGTGTTTCACAGGTTAAAGAATGTGCTAATTTATTTTTGAAACTTTCAAAATCGCTTGATGTAACGGTGATTATGATAGGTCACGTTAACAAAGACGGCGCGATAGCAGGTCCGAAAGTCCTTGAGCACATGGTCGATGCCGTTTTATATTTTGAAGGCGACAATCAGACTTCATTCAGGATACTTCGAGCTGTTAAAAACAGGCATGGTTCCACAAATGAAATCGGAGTTTTTCGCATGGATAATTTTGGACTTCAGGAAGTCGAAAACCCTTCCGCTATGCTTTTGGCAGGTAAGCCGCATGGAGTGCCCGGAACGTGCGTAGCATGCGTGATGGAAGGCTCTCGACCCATTCTTACCGAAGTTCAGGGTCTTGTGACACCTACAGGGTTCGGCAACCCCAGAAGAATGGCAACGGGGTTTGATTATAACCGTTTGTCGCTTATCTTGGCTGTGCTTGAAAAACGTGCGGGATACTTTTTTTCCTCAGCGGACGCTTATATAAATATTGTAGGTGGTCTGAAGCTGGATGAACGTGCCGCGGATCTTTCTATAGCAATAGCTTTGGTTTCAAGCCTTAAGGATTTGGTAGTCGGAGATGATTTAATAGCTGTAGGAGAAATAGGCCTGGCGGGTGAAATTCGTGCTGTGCCCGACTGCGAAATGCGTATCCGTGAAGCGGAAAGGCTTGGGTTTGATAAATGCATAGTGCCTTACTACAACCTTAAAACTTTAAGTAATGGCAAAAAACACAGTATAGAAATTATCGGAGTAAAAAATATCCGAGAAGCTGTCGAAGCTTCAATTCACTAATTTTCTATGTACTGCTCGTTTAAGCAAAAAGAGTATATTATCAATTCTTTTACTTTGATGTTTTCGGTGTGTTCAAGAGCGTATTTGTAAATCTCGAGTTGTTTTGAGTATTTGTTAAAAAGTTCGGTGATGTTTTTTGTTTTGTCGGTTTTATAATCAACTATTATATATTCGCCGTTTTCCATGAACGCGCAATCAAGTGCTCCCTGAGTAACTATAAAATTTTCGTTTTCAAGCTCTGATAAATTTTCATCCAGCATTAATGGCGGAATTTTAACAAAAAACCTGTACTCTCGCAGTAAACGTGTGCTTTCTAATATTCTGCCGAACAAGTCGCACTCAATAAATTTTTCAAGTGCCGGGATGTTAAGCGCACAAGCTTCTTCCCTGCTTATAAAACCTTTTTTCATCAGATTGTCTAATTCAAGATATATGCCTTTTTTCGCTACGTTATTAAAATCGGCACAGCACATAAACTTGTGCATCGCGGTTCCGCGGTCGGCAGGAGTTATGTTTTGATTTAACATAAAAGCGGGGCGAGAAGTAGCTATATACTGCTCCCATTCTCCGCTTTTCGCAAGCTGAGAAGCGGAAATTTTCAAGGGTAGATTTATTATGTTTTTGCCATGATATTCAAAATTAAATCTTTTCATTATTTTTTCGGATAACTCTTTATTATAAAATTCAGTTACTGATTGAGGCGATGATATTTCGTTGAAATTTGTTTCCTTAATCGGCTTTTTGCTTTGAATTAATTCAATATTCCACTCGAGATTCACGCTTTCGTGATCTGAAATGTGCTGCGGAATGTTTACGAGCGAGCAAAGTTTATTTTTTAAATTGCTTTTTGCGAGGCATAGAAGTATCCAATCGCTAAACGAACACGAAGTTGCTACCGTGTGAGAAGGTAAATCCTTTTTGTTTCCGGCTAATATTAGATTTTTTTGAATGGTTTTTTGAGGTTCTTTAAGCGATGCTATGATAACAAGCTTTTGTTTTGCTCTTGTCAGCGCAACATATAAGATTCTCAATTCTTCCGAAATATCTTCCCGTTTGTTTTGCAGCGCAATTGATTGCCTGATTAAATTATCATACTGGACGGTTCCGCTTTCATCTTTTAATTTCATGCCAAGACCGAGCTTTTGATGAATAATAACGCTTTTGGTTTCAAAGTTGAATTTTTTAGAACAACCCGCGACTATGCACACAGGGAATTCCAATCCTTTTGATTTGTGTATACTCATAATTTTCACTGTGTTTTCCGTTTGTGAGGAGATTGAAGCTGGGGTTAGGTCTGAATTTTTTCTTTTAATATTTTCTAAAAATTTTAAAAATCCGCAAAGACCTTTATGATATTGATTTTCAAATTTACGCGCATAATCAATAAGCATGGCAAGATTGGCTTTTTTCGTTTCGCCTTTTGGCATGGCGGCACATATTGCCGGATAATCAGTATCGTAGTATATGTGGTCAATCAGCTCGTCGCAAGGCATTGTTCCGGAAATTTGACGATAGTAATTTATTTTTTCAAGAAAATCCACAAGCTTTTTTTCTCCGTTTTGTGCGGATTCTTTTAAAGCAAAATAAAATGGTGCATCTTGACTATACTGTCTGATTTTAATTATTTCATCGATGTCAAATCCAAAGACAGGGCTTATTAAAACGGAGATTAAAGGTATATCTCGAACCGGATTATCGATTACCTGCAAAAGGGATACCATAGTCGATATCTCTTTTGTTCCGAGAAACTTTTCGTTAGCTTCCGACCATGACGGTATGCCATATTTGTAAAGTTCCCGTGCGTACACATGCGCATGTGCGTTTGAGCTTCTTAAAAGTATGCAAAAATCACTGTAAGTCGCGGGTCTTTCCCTGCCGTTTTCCGATACGATATAGTTTTCCGATATCATTTTCATTATTGTTTCCGCTATACTTTGAGCCTCAAGTACATCGTCGTCTTGGTCTGTTTCAGAGGTGTCGATTATTTTTAAATCGATGTTCGGTTCGGCGACTTGCGGATAAGACGACCCGGGGACAAGAGATTCCTCACTCGTATAGTTAATTTCGCCGATTTTTTCAGACATCAAACACTTGAATATAAAATTTATGCTTTCAATAATGCTTTCTTTGCTTCTGAAATTTTGCCCGAGAATGATTTTCGCAGGATAATTATCTTTTTGCGAATCATAAATCGAAAAGCTGTTTTTCTTTTCAATAAATATTTGAGGTCTTGACTGGCGGAATTTGTAAATGCTTTGTTTTACGTCGCCTACCATGAAAATGTTGCTTTCGTTTTTGGTTATCATTTTAAAAATAGTGTTTTGAATTTCGTTAATATCTTGATATTCATCTACCATCACTTCTTTATATCGTTGCGATATTTCTTCGGCGATTTTGCTTTTTTGAAATCCCTTTTCGGTTTGATCTACGAGCAGATCAAGAGTCCAGTGTTCAAGGTCACCGAAATCGGCGATGTTTTTAAGTAATTTCAAAGAATATAATTCATTTCCGAAATGCTTTGTGACTTCAAAAAGAGTTTTTATGATGTTGTAAAGAGTTTGAACGTTTTGCGCTGATTCTTTTTCGGTAAACGAAAAGTATTTTTGCAGTTTTTCAAATGCATTTTTAATGTAAGCGCGCTTAGACGTTACGATATCTTTTTCGGCTTCGTTGTTTTCCGATTTAAGCGGTTTGAATTTAGCAAAGGAAAATGAGTTTATCTGATCGCAAATGCTATCCCAGCTGCTTGTGGCGAGATTTTTTCTGATTGTTTTTATTTTTTCAAGGTCTTCCTCTAAAGCGGTGCCGTATGCCGACTTAAAGCTTTCGATGTTGTTTACGGTTTCAAGCATTTCATTGGTTAGCTCGTCAACCATGGAAAGAGTTTCCTCTAAGTGTTCTGTTATTGTTTTACCCCAAGGTGAATCTGCAACCGATGAATTGTTTTTTTCATACATTTCGAGTTTTTCGTTTAACCAATTTTCGGGGAACGGAATTGATCGTGTAAAATCATAGATTTGTTCAATTATTTGCGAAAGCTTGTTGTCGTCTTTTTCGCTTGCGAAAAGATCTACAATATCTTTAAATTCAGAACTTTTAAGACCGTAGAAGTGGTCAAGAGTATTCTCCATGGCTTTGCTTTTTATAAGCTTTAACTCGCTTTCATCGGCTATGCGAAATTTTGGAGAAATTCCGAGTTTGAAAAAATTCTCTTTGACTATTTTGCTACAAAAACCATGAATAGTTCCGATGGACGCGTATTTAAGCATCATTTGTTGGCGATAGAATTCAGGATTTTCAGGGTTTTGAATCATCATTTCCGAAAGTTTGTTTGCAATGCGAGCCTGCATTTCCTGAGCTGCGGCATTGGTAAATGTTACGATGAGAAATTTATCTATATCCGTATGGTTTTTTGTGTCGATTATTTGATTTATGACTCTTTGAACAAGAACGGAAGTTTTCCCCGAGCCTGCCGCCGCCGAAACCAATATTGTGCCGTTTGTTGCGTCTATAGCGTTTTGCTGATCTTTTGTCCACCGATTACTCATTGTCTTTTTCACCTTCTTTTGACATTTCTTCAAGTGCTTTTTTGTTGCTTACATTGGTAGGTATTTCAATAAATTTTTCTTTCTCGTAACAACATACAGGGAAGTAATCGCACCATTTGCACGCTGTGTTATTTTTTTTGCAAATAGGTTTTGCATCAACGCAGCCGTCTTTCAAGCATTTCGCCATTTTCTTAATAAGACTTTCTATATGATGGTTGATAACACTAAGTTCGGTTAGGTTTGTAAGGGACTGAGATTTTTTTATTTCCCCGTTTTTTATTTCCACAGGTATAAACGTTCCTTTACCCTCTTTATCCATTCCGGAAATTACGCTTATGTTGTCGAGGACGATGCCGTTCATTCTGAGTTTCTTCTTGACTTGTTCTTCGGTTTTGAATGTGTTTTTTTTGTTTTCGGCATAAATTGTAGGTTTGAGTGCCGTAAAATAAAGTACTCCGGCGGGAATAATGTGCCCGTATTTTCGGTTTCCGTTTTTTAGAATCGCCAACAAATATATAAGCATCTGCATGTTTAGACCGTAAAAAACGTCTGAGAGCATAAAATCTTTTGCTCCGGTTTTATAATCTATGATGCGTATATAATTTCCGTTTTCGCATTTCATAACGTCAACGCGGTCAATTTTACCATCAATGGTTATTTTTCCGCCATTTGGCAACAAAAAAGTAAGAGGGGGAATGTCGCCGGTTTTTGAAATTTCAAGTTCTAAATCAGAAAGAGTAAAAGAACTTTGCCTGAATTCCTCTATAAAATGATCCACTAAAAAATTGATCGAATTTTTAAATCTTTCAATTATGTAAATGAATCTTTCGGGTTTGTTCTCTTTCCCTCCGAGCTTATCCGTTATGTAGTTTTCAATGATACTGTTTATTTCGTTTTCGAGTGTTTGCTTTGTTATATTTATTATTTCATTTTGCGGATATTTTTTGAAAAGCTTTTCAAGCGAAAAATGCATTAAATTTCCGTATTCAAGTGCTCCGAAACGAGCAGGTTTTTGAGGTTTTGCTTTAAGCGCGTATTCGCAGAAGTATCCGAACGGGCAAGTATAATATTTTTCAATCTGCGAAGCTGAAAGCTTTATATTACCTCCGAAAAATTCCTGAGAATTTTGAGAGTTTTTAAAATTCAAGGTGTTTTCATCGGATAAGTTTTTAAGAGCGATGCATTTTGCTTCATAATCTTTGCTTTTGATAAAATAATTTTTAAGCTGCGCCGCAAATTCCGAACTGATTTCCCAGTTTCTGGCGCAAATTTCAAATGCCGGTTTTTCGCACCATACCGAATCTTCTTCGCTGAAACTGTCTCTGTTTAAAATTTTTATGCGAGGGAAAATATTTTTCACTTCTTTTATTATTTCCGAAGGAAGCTTTCCGCTACCCGAGCCATTTGACGAAGGCCAGCTAATGAAAATTTTTTGTGACGCATTTGCTATTGCAACATAAGCAAGAAATCTTTCTTTAATCAAAAAATTTTTTATGTTATCCGTAAGCTGTATTCCCAGCGAAGAAATATGATTAATTTCAAGGTCTGTAAAAATTTCCGAATTATCGGGGACTTTAGGGAACTCTCCGTTTATCGCCCCTGCTATAAACACAATTTTAGGGTCGGAAAGTCTTATTCTGTTTACTGAGCCTACAACCACATTGTCTATACTTTGAGGGATTGACGAAAGATTTACCGAGTTTACGACCGAGTTTAAAATGTCTGAATATTTTTTAGAGGAAATTTTTATGTGTTCAAAAGCATTAGCCATTTCACTCAAGATATCCATAGCTACGTCCCAGAGGCGTGCTTCCTGTTCGGCTACGGTTTTTTCTCCTTTTTTTAAAAGTTTTTTGCAAAAACTCCTAAGATTTTCCGGTACATGCGCTTCTGTTAACAAATCATAAACCGCCTCGGAAATTTCTTTCCCGGTGGCTCCCGATATTTTCTTTTTAAAACGTTCAATCGGCGTTATGATAAGCTTGCGAAGCTCGTTTAATTTTTCAAGTTCTAAAATATGAGTTTTTTCGAAATCTTTTGAAAATCCTTCCGGGTGCATTATAAAATCCGAATTCCAGCTGTTACCTTTTATATCCCAAAGCAGAATATAGTTTTCGATAGCAGCTATATTTTCCATGGATAAATCGGTTAACCCGCTTTTAAGGTATCGCAAAATACTATCCGGTTCATAAGGTGAATTTACGCTGTCAAATGCCGCGAAAATAAAATTAATAATATTTTTGTTGAATATTTTTTCAGGAGCATCTAAGAAATATGGTATGCCGTATCTTTTGAAAACACTTTTGAACGTTCCCGAATAATTTTCTATGTCTCGTGATAAAATAGCGAAATCCCTGTATGAATAATTTTTTTCGATGATGAATTTTTGTATAGTTCGGGCAATATGCTCGCACTCATCGTCTTGGTTTAAAGCACTGTATATTTGTATATTTTCAGGTATGTGGTCAAGTGATGTTTTTACCGAACCGAATATATTTTTTTCAAGCATTTCAAGTTCCGAGTTGCGAAATCTCAAAGTCTTTTCAAGGAGAAGGGAGGGCGCAATTTCCAGCGAATGTTTTCTGGCGAGATTTTTTACTCTGTTTATTGTTTGAACAACGCATGAAAATAAATCTTTTTCATCGACGCTGTCTGTATCCTTGTCGCAACAAAAAGCCATATAAACGTTTTTGGCTTGAATTAATATTGCTTCTAAAATGCTCAGTTGTTGAGGAGTAAAATCGCTGAATTCATCAAAAAAAATGCTGTAGTCTTCAAAAACGTTATTTGCTCTTATTATTTTTTCAAGAAGGTCAAGGTTATCAAACGAATCCGCGAATTTATTTTCTGTGATTGATTTATAAGAATTTATTATAAGTTTTATTTCTGATATTTTTTGCTTTAAAATATCTTTGTTTGAAAGTCTTTCAAT
This sequence comes from uncultured Eubacteriales bacterium, assembly GCA_964610685.1. Taxonomy (GTDB): domain Bacteria; phylum Bacillota; class Clostridia; order Oscillospirales; family Acutalibacteraceae; genus UMGS1491. The sequence goes on along the minus strand of CAZSYK010000010.1, from coordinate 25,459 downwards.
ATTGCTCAGGATAGCGTCATCTATCTTGTTTGATTTAAATTCTTTAAAGGTACCGAGCATTAATTCGGCAACTTCGATATTACCTGGATTTTTTGCATAAAGCCTCAAATTCCTTTTTACGTTTTCTATGGCGGCATTCATCATTGCTACTTGAGTCATGTCGCTTGTTTCGGCAATGGGAGGTATTTTAAGTATTTGAGATATAAAATCAAAAAGTCTTGAAAAGCTAAGAACCTTAATCTTGTTAAAATTCTTGTTCCCCAGAGTGTCAAGCATCCTTTTCTCATTTCCGAACGAGCTTTGCTCCGGTACAATCAAAATTATTTTTTCTGATCCCGACTTTATTTTACAGCTGAGTATTTCCCTTAATTTTGCGGATTTACCGTTTCCGCATCTTCCCAAAATAAAATGAAGCAAATTTTTACCTCCTTTAAAACGACAAATTATATAATATATTAAACGAGCTTATTTATCAAAGCGTTGTTATTTTTCTTGATTTGACATTTGGTGAAAAACAGTATAAAATAACAAGTAATAACGAGGTGTAGCTCAGTTTGGTAGAGTGCTTGGTTTGGGACCAAGATGCCGCAGGTTCGAGTCCTGTCACCTCGACCACTGTAAGTATCTATAAGGGACTTGTAAAGGTCGTCCGATATAAATCTCACATTATTGGAAAAGTAGATTGTTCAAGCAATCTGCTTTTTTGGATACAAAAAAGCTACCTCTCGGTAGCTATATTTTCTATAATCTAAAATTTTTAAAAAACACTATTGCGTTACTTCTGGTACTTCTAACCCTTGAACAACATTACAAAAACGCATTTTCACTTCGTCTAGTTCCTTGTTACTAATCTTGCTTATTTTTCCAAGGATAGTTTTATTATCTTTTTCTTTTGCATCTTTATATGCACTACATTTTGTTTTACATTTAGCTAAAAATCTCTGAAGTTTTGCGGTAGTGGATTTCCACGTGCCGCCTTTACCAAACATTGTATCATAGGTCTTACGAAATGCAGTGTATTGCGATCTAAACGTTTTCATTTTTTGTAATGCGTCTTTATTTTTACTTATTAATTTCGATATATTCATTGCATTTCTAATAGTTATAACAAGAGCAACAATATTAACAGGACTATACGCAAGAGCTACACGTATATCGCGAAAATCATAGCTTGTGTTTAGAAATTTTCTGATTTCTGTTTTTAATTTAAAATTTTCTTCCAGCTGAGGATTTAATTCTTCCGATAGTTGCAACATCTGTTCTAACCCTGCTGTCATTTCAGGGACTTTATTTTTAAGATCTGTCATCATGGACTCAATTTTAAGTTTTTTGTACTCATCTACAAGAGACCCCATGTTTACATAAAATCCTCCTTTTTTAAACATAGAACTTGCTTTTAGAAGCATATTAAGTGCCCCCGCACTTCCGAACAGTTTTTTTAAAACGGCAGTATCACTTGCCTGTGGAGTTGGTCCCAGTTCGTCGAGAATAGCTGTTACATTTTTTACAGTACTCATAGTAAGCGCCTCCTTAAAATTAATAATTTGGATGAGTGCAATAAAAATTAGAAGTGACAAAGCTTTTATTTAGTATAATATAATAAAAAATTTTGTCAAATATCCTTATTTCAATTCATATACACAAATTGTGTGTGTTTTTGTCTACATGATTTAGAAAGTATTCTAGCTTTAAACATAAGTTTTAAAAATCAGATTAATTCATTGTTATTTCAACTCTTGCTCTTTTATAATATTTTGAATAAATTTTGGGAAAAGTGAGGACCTATGTTTTTAACATATAATCACTATGAAACTTTTTACGAAGTAATTTAGGAGGAAATATATTATTATGGAAAGCAGTAATAAAGAAAAGATTATAAAATTAGATTTTACAAGATGCAAAACAGGGTGAGAATTCCATGAAAGAATTCGTGTGGCATTTGATTTCCCCGAATGGTACAGCAAAAATTGGGATGCTTTTTGGGATTTACTTTGGAGCGAATGCGATGCAGATAAAGTTGAAATAATCGGTGAGCATACTTTGCGTAAAGAATTTAGAGGATATAGATAAAACACATGAGTTATTATAAAGAAAAAAGGAAGATAGTATAAGGTGTGGAGAAACTTTTGAATATAAAGTAATAGATTGAAAACTGTAAATGTTTAAAATTGTAAACATTGCTTTCGGCTGTAAGCCGCTTTCTTACTAGATTTGTTTATGCCCCTTATGGCACCTCGTACCATAATTAGAAGATGTTAAACACAGTTTATTAAGGGGTGATGTATTGAAAAAATTTATCAAAGGATTTTTATTATTTACTGTTATCTCTACGTCTATGATTTTTTTGAATAATTTTTGTGTTTGAAATTTTTTTGGCAAAGAGAGAATCAGCTTAAATACTTAATATTGAGTCTGAAAATTTATCGCATATTTATTGCAACCTTTACCCACTTTTTCGTAACATTCTTGAACAAGAGTTGAACATTAAAGAGCATAAAATATCAAAGTGTTTATACGTAGTTTTCAATCCTTGGAAACATCTACACGTTTAAAAAAAATTTATTTGCATTTATGGCCTCATCAAACATTTTAACATATTTTTCATCATAATATTTTTTAAATAAATCTCTCAAAATTTTAAGATGAGCACTATCAGGCATATATTGCCAATGAAAACTCAATGCAAAAAAGTAATCAAAATAAGCATTTTCTTGATTAGAATCAAGTTCAACTGCGCCAATATTATAAAAAGTATCATGATAAAAACTATCTGCACCCTTTGTTTCGGGCACCATTTTTTTACCTTTTAAATAAGCAAAAATTTGATTATTGCAGTAATTTGCCTTACAAGCAGCGGCTACACGAACAATTTCATTTTTTTCTGATATTAGAAATCCGAGGTGCATTCCGACATCATGTAGAACAATCACAGCGTTTTCTTTTAAGAATGGCAAAACAGTTAATATGTCTAACATTTCACCAGGAGTTACGTGCATTGTATCTATAAAGCAAAGATCAATATCTTTGCCGATTGTTTCTATAAAACTTGCAGAGATTCCGCCTGTATGTAACTCCCATTTGCTTTGAAGATGTGGGAAATTTTCCGCAACTAAGAACCCGGTTTTTTTATTAGTATCCCTATAACAATTTACACTTAAATCAACTGAATAAAGTTTTGCATCTTCAATATCTTTGATTGCATTTAGAATAATTGCCGATGATCCTCCTTTTGCAACACCTATTTCTAAAATTTTTTTAGGTTTGTACTTTCTTACAATTCCATTTAAAAATTTTTGTTCGGTTTGTGTCATCTCCACTTTATCAAAGCCTTTGATCTTACTTTCGATTTCTTCATAAATATGAACATCTGTACCTTCGATTTTTACGGATTTTGAATTATCTTCTTGTGAGAATACGCCAGGGGTGATCATAATACTCATCGCAGTAAGAAAAAGTAAAAACAAAGAAAACCGGTGCTTTAAATTCAATATTTTTGATTTCAAGATAATTACACTTCCTTCTAATTTTTAAGTTTCATAAATAGAATTTGCTTCCAGGGCTACATAATATAAATTAAGGTTAACATTTACTGTAATAAATTCCACCACCTTTTTATCTATATAAGTACTTTTTAAAAGCTAATTTCTCATTGGCATCTTTCAAATCTGAACCTCTGAGCTTTTGTATTGTTACCGTTGTAGCATTGGATTGGTGTACTGTTTTTTGTATTTGAGCTGCGCACGTCTACACACATACCATTGCATTTAGAAATCATACGGTAAGAACCATCACCGTTTGGCAATATGTACCATTTTTGCGCATCCGTGTTATTGTTTTCATATTGCCATAAGGCAGTACTTTCTTTTTTAGTAGATTCCGGAACATCGATCATTTTCCCTGAACATTTCGCTTGAATAGTAAAGAATCCATCCTTGTCATACTTAATATTGAACTTTTGCGCATCTGTATGATTTCTATCCCAAATCTGAAGTTTTGCACTCTGTTTTTTACTGGCATTTGAAATATCAAGGGCCTTGTTGGAATTTAATTCTGAAATAATTTCGTATGTACCGTTAGGAATTAAATATTTCTGTTGTATTTCATTAAAAAAATCTGTTTCTTTTGCGTACTGCCACCATAAATCAACTGCTTTGCCCCAATTCAAATCTCTCCAGGGCTTACTCCAGCAGCAGTGCAAAATAACAGGATTATTACACGCATTTATTAATTCTTGAAAAGTGTATTTTTCCGGAGATATTTGTAAATCAAGGTAATTTTTTGATTGATCCTGAGACAAGAAATTTACTACACCGAATTTTGCGGGCAAAATTCCTGTTTTTTCGTAACATACAACATTTATAACTGTTTGGTCATGCTGCACTAACCTATGATTATTTTCTTTAATAAATTTTTTAAATTTTTCGGTTACATTGTCTATCCGCAATTCTTTTAAGTTTACAACCATCACGCCTGAACAAATATAATGATCGTTATTTATTCCAAACATTTTGGCGCCATTTACTTCATAATCCAGAAATCCTTTATAATAATAACCTTCCATGTCTACGTTAAGCATTTCCGCCAAATCGTTAAAAATCAATGTATCGCCATCTATCCAGATCGCTTTATCCACTTCAGGTGGTAAGAGCTCTGACATTGATAGTCTGTAGTATGCTGGAGTAGTTATATGCCCTCTGTAACTACAGTCTGCGTCCTTATACTGATTATCCATATTAATCAAATTTATGTGACAATTTTCATATTTATCTTGTAAAGATAACAATTTCGATTTGCTACTTTCACTAAACTCTTTAGGATGCATAATGTAAAAATTGCATTTTGTCTTATAATTTGAATTTTCCATTAAAGAAGTTATTGAAACGATAGTAGGGTATAAATAACCCTCATCCAAGGCCATGGCTATTGGTATAGTGGTACTTATTTTTTTGTTATCGTCAAAATTGCCCGGGTTTATATCATCTAATTTGTACAAATATAAATATTTGTCCGGTTCATTCCCAAGTCTATTTGTCTCTTTAATTTTTTCAAGATAAGATGGTTTTAAATTAAACGGTTTTTGCAGTAAGTTTAATGGGCAAAAATCACCATCAGGTATACTCCAATTTTCTAAAGTCCAGGGATATGAAGTTACCAGCAAGTAAGTTGAGCCGCTTTCCTTGAAATTTTTAAGTGCTTTTTTTGCGTTTTTATAGGATAAGTGCTGTAAACAATCACGACAAATTATCATGTCTACTTTTGGGATTTTATCTGAAGTTATATCAATTACTTCGAATGAAGTATTGCAGTTTTCGAAATTTTTATTATTTGCTCTGACTATTTTGGGTACGATATCTCCACCTATATATTTAATATCTTTTTTATCAACTGTTTTCATCCAATTGTAATCTCCGCAGGGAGCGTCTAATACCGATTTGATATTATATTTTTCCCAGATTTTCGGCAGCTCGTTACGAACACTTTCTGTTGTATCTATTCGAGATCCTGGCCCTGATTTTGATTCAGAACTAGATTCGTGTGGATTCCAAAAATTTTGATTATATATTTTTTCAAAAATATCTTGATTGCTTGTCGTATCTGCAAATGGTGAGTTGATGTTTTTTGAACTACTAGAATAACTACGTTCTCTGGCAAATCTCAATCTCCAGTTTACTGTATTTAAAATTTCTACTTCTCGTTTTTTTTCATTCGGATTTTCACTATAAATTTCTTGCAGTAATGCATCTATCTTGGAAACATTAGTTTTTGCAGAACAAATATGAAATACCATAAAAAAACATGCTGTACCTAAAAATAAGCATAACCACCTAATTGTTCTTGATTTCAGGATTTTTCTCATAATAAATTTTCCCCTCTATATTATATTAACATCCTACGACAAATTACGACGAAGTATAACATAAACAAGTTTAATTGAACAGATATTTTATAAAGAAAAAATCAAATTTAACTTAATGATAATGAATGTTTTATATGAAATTTACAGTTTGCACCATTTCAACTTTGAGATAATATAAGCTATAGATTTTCTCGTTTTCCGCATAAAATCTCAAGCACTGGGTTAGGCACTTCTCCAGATTGTTCTTTTGAGGCGTGTTGATACTTTTCACCGAAGTTGTTCACACAGTTTTATTTGAACTATTCACAATCTTTGTGTGTTCTTTATCATACTTGTCCTTGAAATCTTCGCTCTTAAGATAGTTATATAACGTGCTTTTTGAGAGTTCCAGGCTTTTTGCTGCTTTTGTTATTGATGAAAAACCCAATAACGCGGTTATTATTTTCTCATGGTTCTTGGTTTTAATCATTTTTTCTTCCTTCAAAAACTCAAATCAAAGCTGCCCACAATACCCCGCTGCATGTATCCATTGCTCAATAAAATATCCAGCAGTTTTGCTAAATAACATAGCGTATTGTGTTCACCACGCTTCTTTGAAAATCGCTCCGTTTCTACTTATGCTCGCTGTACTTCGGGTGGATATTCAATGAAATTTCTATTCATTTCTTCTAGTCTTAAATATCTCAAAGTATTGTTTTTATTATTCTTAATATTTTAAGATATGGTTTGGTATCCTATTTTGTTGGCGGGATTTTCTAAAACCCCTGATATGGCGCGTGAATTTTGCTATAGCGTTGAGCCTTCAAATTTATCGCACAAAGGTAAAGGTATAAAAAGTTATGCTAAAATACGATGATTTACAAAATTTAACATATGAAACGATCTCAGTATGCAATCGTTTGTGGCACGTTATTAAAATATAAAACAACTATATTTCACAACTCGTAACCCGAAGATAGGTGGTTTAAGAGATAATTATTGGTGAAATGAAACTGAGTATTATAAATTTACCTCTAACACACTTTTATAACCATGGGTAAATAAAATGAAAAAATCATAAAATTGCTGCAGCAGTAGGGCTTGACGAACTAATAAAGACACATTATAATAATGTCAAGTATGATGCGACAAATTAGAGTCCTGTCACCTCGACCATAATTAGAAGATCTTAAACACGGTTTATTAAGGGATGATGTATTGAAAAAATTTATCAAAGGATTTTTATTATTTACTGGTATCTCTACGTCTATGATTTTTTTGAATAATTTTTGTGTTTTGTCGTATACGGGTGTGGAAGACAAAGTTCAACAAAATTTGATGTCTGATGTACCTATAAAACTTTACTGGTGGAAATGTAGATGGAGTAAATATGGCAATTTTGGTGATGAACTTTCCGCTAAAATTATTTTAAAAATTTTTAATAAAAAAGTTGAATGGGCAACACAGAATGATTGTGAAATGATTGCGTGCGGTTCCATTATCGAGCATATAAACAGCGAAAAAATTAAGGATAAAATTGTATGGACATCAGGATTTAGGCTTGAAGGTGATTCAAAAATTGAAGGAAACAAAATAGTTGGAGTTCGTGGTAAACTTAGTGAATCTCGTGTCGAAAAAACATGTGGGCAAGATTTAGTTTTAGGTGATTTGGGACTTTTATCTTCCAATCTTTTAATTGGCAAAGATATTCAAAAAAAATATAAAGTTGGTATTGTGCCACATTTAACGGAAATTGATGACGAGATATTTAAAAATGAATTTTTTGAAAATGAAAGTGTTAAAATTATTAACCCACTCGATGAATGTGAAAAAGTAATCGAAGATATTGCGCAATGTGATACCGTTTTATCATCAAGTTTACACGGCTTGATTGTTGCAGATAGTTTAAACATACCAAATTGCTACTTTCAAATTCGAGACAGAAAAAAAGCGGAGGGTATGTATAAGTATTACGATTATTATTCTGTTTTTTCACAAGACAGATTAAAAATTGTTAATTCAAATTTTTTTATTAACAACGATTTACAGCCTGAAATGTTGAAATATAAAATAATTTGTGAATATATTTCCGCAGACGATGAGGTTGCGGTTATTAAAAAAAATCTGATTGATTCATTTGAAAAAGTTGCTAGTTTGGTATGCGGCTAAAATATAAATATTGATAATGGCTGAAAGCCGCATAAATACTGAATTATCTTGTGTCTCTTATAGCACCTCAGACTATTTTTTTATTTAGCTTTATCCAAGTCGTGAATTTTATTTGCTTTTGCAAATTGTACGATATTAATTTTCATGAATATTTTAATATAGCATAAAAAATTTATGCATGTTATACTTATATGTTTAAAAAATAATAAATACCGATGAATACTATGTTTTTTCGGGTAATCTTATAATCACTGCAACAACTTTAAATAAAATGAAAAATATATTGAATTTGCCAAAGTTTATGTTTTGGGATCTTCTTCAAATCCTTTTGGAGTAGAGTGGATGAGATGGGAAGCAAATAGCGATTTTCATCTGCTCATTAAAACTGTGCCCCATTTGGCTTTTGTTGTGAATAACTTGGATTTGAAATTGGGGAAATATAAATTTAATGTAATTGTTCCTCCAAACTTGCCATCTAACGGTGTTTGCATAGCTATTATCAAACTTGATAGTGCGCCGATTTAGCTTATGGAATTTTTTAAACCATACTTGAAAATGAAAGTGTTGACCTAAAAGTAAATGGGGACTCGATAATTCTGCATGGTATTGATGATCCTTACATGAGTGAGTTTGAATTTTTCATTTATTGATTATGAAGTGGCAAAAAATACTTTATCACATATGCCGTTAAATTTAAAAAGTTCAATATACTGCTGTCACCTAGACCTGAGTTTATAGATTTATATACCCAGTGCGGTTACGATCCGGTATTTACCGGTCATATTCACGGAGGTCCGTTCAGGGTGCCCTTTGTGGGAGGTCTCATTGCTCCTGGTCGGAAAGAGATATTTCCAAAGTATAAAAGTGGTGTTCATTTACATGATAATCCTTTGGAAGTTATAAGCCAAGGCTCAGAAAGCAACGTCGTTCTGATAAGAATTTTTAATAATTCGGAAATAATCGTATGCAAGTTATGTTGCTTATAATTAATGCACGAAAATGCTATAGATAAAAAATGTTTAAAAAACAAAAAACCATTCTGATATACAGATGGTTTTTTGTTTTTAAAATAGGAAATTTTAGCGTTTAGCAGCCACAGCCACCGCAACCGCAATTGTTTCCACAGTTGTCTTCACCGCAGCAGCAGCATAAGATTACAACGATGAGAATGATTATGCAGCAGCAGTTGTTTCCACCAAAAAAGTTACCCATATATGAATTCCTCCTTTTAATATTTACACTACCATACTATTTGTTTAATAAAGATTTGGTTACACTCAAATTTTCATAATAAGGTTTCCTTGCTTTTAATTATTAAAATTTGTAATATAATACTTATATTGGTAAATTAAAATAAAAGATATAGTCAAAATTAGGATTCGGGGGGATAATTATGAACAAGAATATTGATAAAATGATTTCTAAGGTTATAACAGATCCGAAGCTTCGAAAAAGCTTGACAGAACAAAGAACGTTTGATGACGTTTATGAATTTTGCAGCTCTGTAAGTGGCGGATATACAAAAAAAGAGTTAGAAAATTTTTTTGATGAAATTCTGGATTATAGTGACCCTTTATATGAAGAAATGGAAGATGAGCATATGGCAAGCGTTGCCGGAGGAATTAATAAAAATATATACGCAAAGATTTTAGCCTACTCGTTATCGATGCTTACATTGGCTTCCTCATCTAATGTGGGAGCGACATCTAGCACTTCTCAGCCCGGGGAACCGGTTAAATCCGCATCGGTTCAAGATAATAAAGAAAGCTTTTGGAAAAAGTATAAAAAAATAATAATCGGATTAGGTTTAGCGGGACTTCTCTGCGCAGGCGTTGGTTCGGTATACTTATGGAATAAAAAAAGTGATCAAGGGAATGATGAAGGGAAACGTGCAGGTAAAACTTCCGATGGAACAAAGACAAAAACTAAAACAAAAACAAAAGAGCAAGAAGAAGAAGAGTTGATATATGGATATAGTGAAGAGCATCATGGAACGGATTCAGGATCAAAAGCACAAAAGATATACAGATCACTCAGAAGTTTCATTGAAAACCTTCCGTTAGTCGGCGGAGCATTGGCGTTTGCAGGAGCAGGAAGCTATGTTCTTTCGGACTTGGGAAGCATGGCTTTTCAAATTGCCAAAATAGATTCGGCTACATGGCCTATTCAGAAACTTATTGAAAAATTTTCCGATTTCAGAAAACGAGTTCAAAAAAACATGAACCATGAGGAACTTTCTCTTAGTGGTGCTTTTGATAATCTTAAATATCTTTTTGAAGAAGTTAAAGGTCAAGAAAAAGCTAAAGAACAGATAAAAAGCGTTGTTTATGGTATACTTCACAGAAAGAATCAAGCAAAGCTTTCAGGGAAAAAATATGGTAGGGGAGATGTTCTTTATTTTACGGGTCCGTCGGGTGTAGGTAAAACGCTTATGGCTCGAGGTCTTGCAAAATATAAGATACTAACGTCAAATACCGAGCCCTTTTATATTTCGGCTTCAGAAGTAGATAAAGAAAGCACAAGTACTGTAATTGATCAGCTTTTTGGCCTTAACAGTTACGGCGGCTATGGTGGGTATGATGAATATGGTTCCAGAGGGAATCGAGCTGTCACCACTCCCAAAAGTTTAGTAAAATATTTAAATAATAATCCGGACGGTGTGGTAATAGTAGATGAATACGATAAAATGTGGTCACCGAACCTTGATGAAATTTTCCGAACAATTGTCGATCATGGCGTTGTAAATGTTAAGGGTCAGACTATAGATTGCTCCGGAATAACATTTATTTTAACTTCTAACGAAAGCACTAAATCCATCGAGGGAGGGAACCAAGACGCAGAAACCGAAGAACAAATCGATGACGGAACAGGTTCAAGAACTCAGGTTAAGCATGATAAATCGTTTTTAAACAGATTGCAGCCTGTAGAATTCAGTAATTTGTCTTCAGAAGAATATATTAAGATTATAAAAAAAGAATTTAAAGATGAACTTATCGGATATTGGGCAAATCCGGAAGTTAACGGCATAGAGATAGTTATAAATGATGACTGCCTTAAAAACATGGCCAAAGTTGTTGAAAACAAAAATCAAGGTGCCAGGTACATCACCAGATTGCAGTCTGATTTATTTCGCGATATTTCCATAAAAGTGTTTGACGCGGAAGTTAAAGAAAAAGACTTTTATCGAGGAAAAAAGATATTCGTAGAATTCAATCCTCAAACCGAAGAATTCATTTTAAAAGATAATGTGGCTAAACAATAAAGTTGGCATGCAAGGTCTAGGATTTTAAAATAAGTATGTAGTGGTTGTTTCTGTGGATTATTAAAAATATTTTGTGCTTTAAAAACCTTCAGTATTATAGCCGGTATATTAAGAAAAAAGCCGAAATCTCGGCTTTTTTCTTTTTAAAAATATATTTTTTTATAAACTTTTTTGCCTTTTTTGACTATAATCTCATTTTTTAATTTTTCTAAAGTTATTATGTGAGATATCATTAATATTTTTTCGCCGTCTATTTCTATGCCGCCTTGTTCAATCAGACGTCTTGCTTCACTTTTTGAAGGTGCCAAATTTGATTCTGTAAGTAAAGAAATTATATCGATTCCGTCTCCTGATAATTTTTCGGCAGAAAGTTTGAATTCGGGCATGTTGGCTTCCGCATTACTACTTTCAAACAATGCTCTGGATGTATTCAAAGCTTTTTGCGCTTCCTCTTCGCCGTGAACAAGTTTAGTGATTTCAAAGGCTAGCGCTTCTTTGGCGGAATTTATTTCTCGGCCTTCTAATTTTTCGTATTCATTTATTTCTTCAATAGGCATAAAAGTCAGCATTTTCATGCAGTTAAAAACATCTTTATCCCCAACATTTCGCCAATATTGGTAAAATTCATAAGGTGATGTTTTTTGTGGGTCGAGCCAAAGCGCGCCTTTTTCGGTTTTCCCCATTTTTTTGCCTTCGCTTGTGGTTAAAAGCTTGAAGGTTAGGCCGTATGCGCTTTTTTTGTCACATTTCCTAACAAGTTCCGCTCCACTTATTATGTTGCTCCACTGGTCATCTCCGCCCAGCTCCAAGATGCAACCGTATTTTCTGTTAAGAACCAGGAAATCATAGCTTTGCATTATCATGTAATTGAGTTCAAAGAAAGTGAGACCTTTTTCAAGGCGTTGCTTGTAGCATTCTGCCGCAAGCATGCGGTTGACCGAAAAATGCACTCCGATTTCCCTTAAAAACTTTACATAGTTAAGATCCAAAAGCCAGTCGGCGTTATTTACCATAACCGCTTTCCCCGGTGTGAAATCAATAAATTTTGAAGCCTGTTTTTTAAAGCATTCGATATTATAATCGATTTCTTCGAGCGTGAGCATTTTTCTCATGTCGGTTTTACCGGAAGGGTCTCCAACCATACCGGTTCCGCCTCCGAAAAGTATAATTGGAACATGCCCTGCTTTTTGAAATCTTGCCATTATCATTATTTGAACAAAATGCCCAACGTGTAGTGAATCTGCGGTTGGCTCAAATCCGATATAAAAGTGAACTTTTTGATTTTTTAAAACATCTTTCACTTCTTCCTCGTGAGTTACCTGAGCTATTAAGTCTCTTTCCAAAAGTTCGCTGTAAATGTCCATTTTATTACCCCGATTTTTATTTATAAAATAATAAAACTTTAAATATTTCTGATTTTCAATGAAAACATTTAAAGTAAATTACACTTGACACATATTTGAAAATGCAGTAAAATGTTATACTGCATTGTGATATCAGTAAATATTAAAATTACTTCTATATTAACATGGTTTTATTGTAAAATCAAGTAAAATTATATCAATTTTACGAGAAATATTGCAAAAAATAAGTGAATATAGTTAGGGGGATGTACTGACTGTTTTTAGCTTAATGCATTTTTATGATGCGTTTTAAAAATATATTTATTTTTTTAAAATAAATTCCAATTTAATCGGTGTTTTTAGATTTCTCTTAATAATGTTAAACAAATGAATGGAGTGTTTTAAATCTATGGTAAATGTCAAACCGCTGCAGCTTGGTAAGACTACCAGAATGAGTTTTTCTAAAATTGACGAGGTGATCAAGCTTCCGAATCTTTTAGAAATTCAGAAAAATTCATATAAATGGTTTTTAGAAGAAGGTTTAAAAGAAGTTTTCAAAGATGTATCCGGGATAACGGATTACACCGGAAACTTGGTTCTTGACTTCATAGACTATACTATGGATGTGAACCACCCCAATTATGACGTGAACGAATGCAAAGAACGCGATACTACATACGCAGCTGCTCTTAGAGTGACTGCGCGACTTTTGAACAGAGAAACGGGTCAGGTTAAAGAATCTGATGTGTTTATGGGAGATTTTCCGCTTATTACGGACAACGGCACGTTTATAATAAATGGTGCTGAGCGTGTTGTTATATCCCAGCTTGTAAGGTCTCCGGGCGTGTACTTTAAAATGGAATATGACAAAACCGGTAAAGAACTTTTCAGTTCGACCATTATTCCAAATCGTGGAGCATGGCTTGAATACGAAACCGATTCAAATGATATTTTGTATATAAGAATAGATAAAAACAGAAAGATACCGCTGACCTCTTTCATTAGAGCTTTAGGTCTGGGAACCGATGCCGAAATAGCCGAATATTTCGGTGAAGACGAGCGTATTATGGCAACCATTGAAAAAGACGCTTGTAAAAACATGGAAGAAGCGCTTTTTGAAGTTTACAGAAAGCTTCGCCCCGGTGAACCTCCTACACTTGAAAATTCTCAAGCTTACCTTAACTCACTTCTTTTTGACGCCAGAAGATATGATCTTTCCAGAGTCGGAAGATATAAATATAACAAAAAACTTGCTATTTCTTGCCGTCTTAAAGGCCATGAGCTATCTCGTCCTATTCCTAATCCGCTTACGGGCGAAATAATAGCAGACGCCGGTGAAATCATTTCCGATAAAAAAGCTCTCGAAATTGAAAATGCCGGTATATGTATGGCATACATCAAAAAAGACGAAAAAGAAATTAAAATCATTTCAAATGGTATGGTTGACATAAATAAATTCGTTAAATTTAATGCGAAGAAAGAATGCGGAATAAAAGAAAAAGTAAGGTTTAGCATACTTTCCGAAATTATGGATTCCTGCAGTAATGACAAGGAACTTAAAATCGCAATTACAAACAGAAAAGATGAACTTGTTCCAAAGCATATTATTATTGATGATATTTTTGCCTCAATCAACTATATGAACTGTTTGGCAAGCGGTGTGGGTGTTAAAGATGATATCGATCACCTTGGCAACAGAAGAATTCGTTCGGTTGGCGAGCTTCTTCAAAATCAAGTAAGGATCGGGTTTTCAAGACTTGAAAGAGTGATAAGAGAAAGAATGACGCTTCAGGCTCAAGACCTTGAAGTAATAACTCCCAACGCTCTTATTAATATAAGACCGATTGTTGCGGCAATAAAAGAATTTTTCGGTTCGTCACCGCTTTCACAGTTTATGGATCAGATAAATCCGCTTTCCGAGCTTACTCACAAAAGGCGCCTTTCTTCACTTGGACCCGGCGGGCTCTCCAGAGACAGAGCAGGGTTTGAAGTTCGTGACGTTCATTACAGCCACTACGGTCGTATGTGCCCGATTGAAACTCCCGAAGGACCGAACATTGGGCTTATTTCTTACCTTTCTACATTTGCAAGAGTGAATGAGTACGGCTTTATTGAAGCACCGTTCAGACGTGTTGACAAAAAAGCCGGAAAAGTAACTTCAGATGTTGTTTACATGACAGCGGATGAAGAAGACGAATATATAGTTGCCCAGGCAAACGAGCCCCTTCATGAAAACGGTGAATTTGTGCATTCCAAAGTCAACGGAAGATGCAGAGATCAATTTGTGGAAGTTGAAAAAACCGAAGCTGATTTCATGGATATATCACCAAAAATGGTTGTTTCCGTTGCCACAGCTATGATACCTTTCCTCGAAAATGATGACGCAAACCGTGCGCTTATGGGATCTAACATGCAAAAGCAAGCCGTCCCGCTTTTGACAAGCGAATCTCCTATAGTCGGAACAGGAATGGAATATCAAGCGGGAGTGGATTCGGGAGTCTGCATTGTTGCGAAAGAAGACGGAGTAGTAAAGAGTGTAAGCGCTGAAAAAATAACAGTTAAATACGATTCCGGCAAAGACGAAGTATTTAATCTTATAAAATTTGCTCGCTCAAACCAAAGCACATGTGTAAATCAGGTGCCGATAGTTTCAGCCGGTCAAAAATTTACTACAGGTGAAGTCCTTGCCGATGGCCCTGCGACCGATAATGGTGAAATCAGTCTCGGTAAAAATGTTCTGATTGGATTTATGACCTGGGAAGGTTACAACTATGAAGATGCTGTTTTAATCAGCGAAAAAGTTGTAAGAGAAGACGTTTATACATCAATTCATATAGAAGAATACGAATTAGAGTCCAGAGATACCAAACTTGGACCCGAAGAAATAACCCGTGATATCCCGAATGTTAACGAAGACCTTCTCAGGGATCTTGATGAAGAAGGGATTATAAGAGTTGGTGCAGAAGTTCGTGCAGGGGATATACTTGTAGGTAAAGTGACGCCTAAAGGCGAAACCGAACTTACTGCAGAAGAAAGACTTCTCAGAGCCATTTTTGGTGAAAAAGCAAGAGAAGTAAGAGATACTTCACTGCGTGTTCCTCACGGAGAATACGGTATTGTTGTTGATGTTAAAGTCTTTACACGCGAAAATAGCAAAGACGAACTTCAACCCGGTGTTAATAAAGTGGTTCGCTGCTACATTGCTCAAAAGAGGAAGATTTCGGTAGGGGATAAGATGGCAGGACGTCACGGAAATAAAGGTGTTGTGTCAAGAATTCTTCCTGTTGAAGATATGCCGTTCTTGCCGGATGGTACTCCGCTTGACATAGTTCTTAACCCGCTCGGCGTTCCGTCACGTATGAATATCGGTCAGGTTCTTGAGGTTCATCTCGGATACGCAGCAAAAGCACTCGGGTGGAAAATAGCAACACCGGTATTTGATGGTGCTCACGAAGGAGACATATTCCAGTGCCTTAAAGATGCGGGATATGATGAGAGCGGAAAAGTGAATCTTAAAGATGGCCGAACAGGTGAATGTTTCGATAACCCTGTAACCGTCGGATACATGTACTACTTAAAACTTAACCATTTAGTAGATGATAAAATTCATGCTCGTTCAACAGGACCTTATTCTCTGGTTACTCAGCAGCCTCTTGGAGGTAAAGCTCAATTCGGCGGACAACGTTTCGGAGAAATGGAAGTATGGGCACTTGAAGCTTATGGTGCTGCTTATACACTCCAAGAAATACTTACAGTTAAATCTGATGACGTTGTTGGAAGAGTAAAGACTTATGAAGCAATCGTAAAAGGTCAAAACATTCCGAAACCGGGTATTCCCGAATCGTTTAAGGTTCTTATTAAAGAACTTCAATCCATGGGTCTTGACCTCACAGTTTTTGATAAGAATAACAATGAGATTGACCTAAAACGTGATTTTGATGAAGAAGACGATATGGGACTTTCCATCGAGAAAGATATTCTCGGTCCTGAAGTAATGACAAACGAGGGAAACAACGGTTATGCTATTGAGGATGCAGACGGTGAGGTAACTGAAGAAGCATCAAATGAGTTATTGAAAGAAAACGATGAGTACGATGATGAGTTTTAGCGTGTTTCTTTATGTTTTTTAAAATTACTGTTTGTTTATAATAAAGCTTAAGGGGTTGCGGTATGGATTTTAATGTATTTGAATCAATAAAAATAGGGTTAGCGTCTCCTGAGAAAATAAGAAGTTGGTCTTGCGGAGAAGTAAAAAAACCCGAAACAATAAATTACAGGACTTTAAAGCCTGAAACAGACGGACTTTTTTGCGAGCGTATTTTCGGACCTCAAAAGGATTGGGAGTGCCACTGCGGAAAATATAAAAGGATTAGGTATAAAGGCAAAATCTGTGATCGTTGCGGAGTAGAAGTCACTCGTTCCAAAGTTCGCCGTGAACGTATGGGTCATATCGAGCTTGCTGCCCCTGTATCTCACATATGGTATTTTAAAGGAATTCCTTCAAGAATGGGCCTTGTTCTTGATATGTCGCCCAGAATGCTTGAAAAAGTTCTGTATTTCGCCCTTTACGTCGTTATAGATTCGGGGAGCGTGCGTGAACTTACCGAGCAACAGTTTTTAACCGAAAAAGAATACCGAGATATGCGCGAAAAATATGAAGATGATTTTGAAGCGGGCATGGGTGCGGAAGCAATTAAAAAGCTTCTTGAAAAAATCGATCTTGATACTCTTTCCGAAGACCTTAAAGAAGCACTTGTGACAGCTGCGGGTCAGAAAAAAGTAAGACTCCTTAAGCGTCTCGAAGCGGTAGAATCTTTTAGAGTGTCAGGAAATCGCCCAGAGTGGATGATTCTCGATGTTCTTCCGGTAATTCCTCCTGATCTTCGACCAATGGTTCAGCTCGATGGAGGAAGATTCGCAACTTCCGATCTTAATGATCTTTACAGGCGTGTTATTAACAGAAACAACCGGCTTAAACGCCTAAAGGAACTGGGAGCACCGGATATAATTATCAGAAACGAAAAAAGAATGCTTCAGGAATCTGTAGATGCTCTTATCGATAACGGTCGCCGCGGCAGACCTGTTACCGGCCCTAATAATCGTTCTTTAAAATCGCTTTCGGATATGCTTAAAGGTAAGCAAGGACGTTTCAGACAGAATCTTCTAGGAAAACGCGTTGACTATTCGGGAAGATCGGTTATAGTCGTGGGACCTGAACTTAAAATATATCAGTGCGGATTGCCCAAAGAAATGGCACTGGAGCTTTTCAAACCTTTTGTTATGAAAAGACTTGTTGAAATAGCAGTGGTAAGCAATATAAAAGCCGCAAGAAAAGCGGTGGACAGGTGTCGCCCTGAAGTTTGGGACGCTCTTGAAATAGTAATTAAAGGTCATCCCGTTCTTTTGAACCGTGCTCCTACGCTTCACAGGCTTGGAATTCAGGCTTTTGAGCCTGTGCTTGTCGAGGGAAGAGCGCTTAAACTTCACCCACTTGTATGTTCAGCATACAACGCGGACTTTGACGGGGATCAAATGGCTGTTCACGTTCCGCTTTCTGCGGAAGCTCAAGCAGAAGCAAGATTTTTAATGCTTGCTTCAGGTAACCTTTTGAAACCTTCCGATGGTCATCCCGTAGCCGTACCGACTCAAGATATGGTTCTGGGTGCATACTATCTTACTCTTGATAAAGATGGCGAACCCGGAGAAGGCAAGATATTCAGAGATTTTGACGAGACGTTAATGGCTTATGATGCAAAGGATATAGGTCTTCATGCCAAAATCAAAGTTAGAAAATTCGTAAATGGAGAAACCAGAATTGTAGAAACCACTCCCGGAAGAATAATATTTAACCAGCCTATTCCTCAAAATTTGGGTTTTGTGGACAGAACAGATTCGCAAAAATCGGCGGATTTAGAGATAAATTTCCTGGTAGGTAAAAAGCAACTCGGTAATATAGTTGAAGCGTGTATAAAAACACAAGGTACTCAAAAAACCGCTGAAATACTTGATAACATAAAAGCTTTAGGATTTAAATATTCTACCCGCGGAGCAATTACGATAGCGGTCGGAGATGCTGTAATACCTCCTACAAAAAAAGATATTCTTGCAAAAGCCGAAGAACATATAGATTTGATTGTTAAAGACTTCAGACGTGGACTCACATCGAACCAGGAAAGAAAAAACCATACACTCAAAATCTGGGAAAAAGCAACCGAAGACGTTTCCCGCGCGCTTCAAGCAAACCTTGATCGATATAATCCCGTTTACATGATGGCAGACTCGGGAGCTCGTGGTTCCATGAGCCAGATAAAGCAGTTGGCAGGTATGCGTGGTCTTATAGCCAATACTTCGGGTACTACAATTGAAATCCCGATAAGAGGAAACTATCGTGAAGGCCTTAACATACTCGAGTACTTCATAGCATCGCGTGGTGCGAGAAAAGGTTCTGCAGATACCGCGCTTCGTACAGCGGACTCCGGATACCTCACCCGCAGGCTTGTTGACGTTTCTCAGGATGTTATTATTCGTGAAGATGATTGCGGTTCTGCAAAGGGAATTACCGTGTTTGAAATCAAAGACGGTAAGGAATCAATCGAAAGCTTGAATGAACGCCTTATCGGAAGATATCTGTGCCAGGATTTTGTTGATTCGAAAACAGGTGAAGTGCTTGTTTCAAAAGATAAACTTATGGACGATAAGGACGCTGAAATTATAGTATCAAGTGGTATCCTGAAAATTGAGATTCGTTCCATTCTTAACTGCAAATCCAAACAAGGTGTATGTAAAAAATGTTATGGTTCTAACCTTGCAAACGGATTACCTGTTGCGGTCGGGGAAGCTGTTGGAATTATTGCAGCTCAGTCTATCGGTGAACCCGGTACGCAGCTTACTATGAGAACATTCCACACCGGAGGAATAGCAAGCTCCGAGGATATTACACAAGGTTTACCGCGCGTTGAAGAGCTTTTTGAAGGTCGTAAGCCGAAACGCCTTGCAATTATCAGTGAAATAAAAGGTGTCATACGTTTCGAAGAAATCAAAAAGAACAGAAATGTGTTTGTATATGATGAAGAAACCGGTGATGAAAAATCATACCTTATTCCTTTCGGTTCTCGAATTTGCGTGGAAGAGGATCAAAAAATCGAGGCCGGTGACATGATTACCGAAGGTTCCGTAAATCCGCATGATGTTCTTGCAATTAAAGGCTCTGAAGCTGTCGAAGCCTATCTTATACAAGAAGTTCAAAGAGTTTACAGGATGCAGGGTGTTGATATCAACGATAAGCATATCGAAGTAATAGTGCGCCAAATGATTCGTAAAGTACGCGTAGATGAATCAGGAGATACAAATTTATTTCAAAATTCAGTTGTTGACAAATCAGAACTTTTGCACGAAAACGATAAAATTAAAGCCAGAAAAGAAGCCGGAGAAACCGAACTTGAAGAAGCACAATACACTCCAATACTGCTTGGTATCACGAAAGCATCGCTCGCAACAGATTCATTTTTATCGGCTGCTTCCTTCCAAGAAACGACCAGAGTGCTTACAGAGGCTGCAATTAAAGGTAAAATCGATCCGCTTATCGGCTTGAAAGAAAATGTTATTATAGGTAAACTTTTACCTGCAGGAACAGGCATTCATCGTTATAGCGACGTTACGATTGAAAAAGTTATAGACAGAAGTAAAGTTTCAGATATCAGCGACAGTGTAAGTAATATAAGCTAAAAAGTTAAGATGTTTCAAAAATCGGTATAAAAGTTTTTATACCGATTTGATTTGTTTTACAATAATGTTTTATTAAAAAAAAATTAATTGAATTGGGAACAGAATTATGAATAGAAAATTATATGTAGGTTTATTCGCACTTTTGATTTTTATAAGTTTAGGCAGCGCAAAGGCTGCGATGTTTTACGAAGGAAGTTTAAGTTCTGACGTTGTATATGTTGTTAATAAAAATTCGGGTATGTCGGTTATAGAAAAAAATATAAATAAGAAGAGAAGTCCGGCATCATTAACTAAAATCATGACTTTTATAATAGCTTATGAAAAATCTAAAGATATAGACAAAACAAAAGTTAAAGCAACCCAAGATGTGCTTAATATGGTAGATCCCGAAAGTTCGGGTTGCAAGCTCAAAGACGGGGAAGAGCTTACGGTTATGGATCTTTTTCACTGTATGCTTATATGTTCTTCAGGCGATGCGGCCATGGTTCTGGCAAACTACGCCGGCGCAGGTGTGGAAAACTTTGTGAATCTTATGAATGAAAAAGCACGGTTGTTAGGTTGTAATAACACTCATTTTATGAATCCCGACGGGTTTTACAATGATAATCAATACACGACAGCGGAAGATATCTACAAAATAACAAGTTATGCTATGAATATCCCCGGCTTTTTGAGTATTGTTTCAAAAAGTGAACACAGTCCGTTCGGCGATGACCGTGATCCCATTATAACAACAAACAAAATGATCGACCCTAAACGTGGTGGCGAATATTATCTCCCATGTGTTAAGGGCATAAAAACGGGATATCTCGAAGAAGCGGGGCGGTGTCTGGTATCTTATGCCGAAAAAAATAACAGCACATATATCTGCGTTGTTATGGGTGGTCCGGTTGCAGATGAACAGGGTAATAAAATTGAGCAAAATATGGCAATGATTGATACGAAAAATATTTACACATGGGTTTTTGAAAATCTTAAAACAATAAAGTTATATCCTAAAGATTTTCCGATTGCAGAGGTGGGACTTAACTTTGTGTGGAAACACGATAAGCTGCTTCTTTCTCCAAAACTGGATTTTTATTCGGTTTTGCCTGCGCAGGCAAAAAAAGAGGATGTAACTATAAAAGTAAGTGCTCCGGATTCGGTGGATGCTCCTGTTCAAAAGGGTAATGTTGTCGGTTCGGCAGATGTGTTTTATAAAGATCAAAAAATAGGGACTTTCGATGTAGTGTCATCGGAAACATTCGGGAAAAATTATATTTTGGTTTTTACAAAAGCTTGTAAAAAAATATTGTTTTCTCCTGTATTTATATTTTTATTTTCCTTGTTTTTGCTTTTCGTAGTACTTTATATATTCATGATGATACGCCATAATAAACGGCGTAAGAGAAGAAACAAAATAAAAAGATTTCCAAGTTTAAGAAAAGTAAAATAAAAGTTTTCTTTTAGAATATTACGCACAGACTTCGGCATATAGATACTATGTAGACTATAAACTGGAGGGCGTAAAAATGATAGACTTTTATCCCGAGGGACGATTAACAGACAAATTTGAAAATAAAAATTTTTTAATGTGCTTTTCTAACCTTTTAGAAGCTTATAATAAAAAAAAGATACTTGAAGCTAAAGCTATAATTTGCGACAGCGAACATAATTTAATTGTAGATTTGGGGTGCATGAAAGGCATAATTCCACGAGAAGAAGGCGCAATTGGTATAAAAGAAGGTTCTGTTCGGGATATAGCGGTTATTTCAAAAGTTAATCGCCCGGTTAGCTTTGTTATTACAGGATTTGAAAAAGGAAATCACGGCGAAGATATTGCGATTTTGTCACGAAGAATGGCTCAAGAAATATGCATGGAAAGATACATATCTGAGCTTATGCCCGGAGATATAATACCTGCAAAAGTGACGCATATGGAAAATTTCGGAGTCTTTGCGGATATCGGTTGCGGGATAATTTCGTTTCTTCCGATTGATACCATTTCAGTTTCAAGGATATCGCATCCCCGCGAACGCTTTTTTATAGGGATGGATATAAAAGTAATTGTTAAATGTCTTGAAGGAAGACGTGTTCATCTCACTCATAAAGAACTTCTCGGAACGTGGGAAGAAAACGCTCAAATGTTTTCAATCGGTGAAACTGTCGGGGGAATAGTGAGATCAGTTGAGGATTACGGAATTTTTGTTGAACTTACGCCCAATCTGGCAGGGCTCGCCGAACCACGGGAAGATGTAGCCGAAGGTACTCAGGCAAGTGTGTACATAAAGAATATTGTACCTGACAAAATGAAGATAAAACTTGTTATTATAGATACTTTTGATTATGTGGCAACCAAGCCTACCATAAAATATTTTTATAACAAAGCTCACATGCAGAAATTTGTGTATTCTCCAACAAACAGTTCGAAAGTTATGGAAACGGATTTCAGTAATTTTTCAAATGTTTACAGTAGAATTTAAATATAAAAAAACCACGCACTTAAGTGCGTGGTTGGTTTATTTATAAAATTATTTTTTGTTTTTTTAAGAACTTATATTGTCTTTAATTTTTTTGTAACCCCATGGTACTATTGTGTGTGAAGCTGCGACTATACCGGCGACAGATAAAATGAAACCTACTCCTAGCGCTCTGTGTTCTCTGGTTGAGTGCGGGTTGAAAACAGCCATCACCATTGCCAACGGCACAAACGTACCCATTCCCATGTTCCCCAAATCTGCCTTTGCTTGCATCCATTTTTCCCCTCCGCCGGTAACTTCTTTAATGTCTTCTTCGGAGAGTTCAGAGATTCCTTTTTCAACCATTTTGTTTACGAACGAGCCAAGGAGTTGCACCTCTTCCGGGGATATTTTAATGCCTTTTTCTTTAAAAGCAGCCTGAACTTCTTCCGGTGTCTGGAGTTTGACTATTTTTTCGGCAAAGTCCTTGTCGCTTAAAACAGCTGTTAATTTTTTCTGATCCATTTTTATCAACCCTCCCGATTTTTGGCTTTTTAACATAATATAAAAACATTATATATAATGTCAACAAAAATTATTTTTTGTATAAATTAAACCTAATTCGGATCGGATAATTTCTTTAAACTTTTATACTTTTCTTTCAGCTGTATTTCGCTCTGAGCTGCCAATAATTCGAATTTTTGAGGGAATGAATTTTGAAGAGCACTGTACCTTATTTCGGTTAAAAGAAAATCTTTAAGTGGCATTGAAGCGGGTTTACTATCAAGGCTAAGTAAAGGAATATTTTTTTCTTTGTTTCTTGGATCAAAGCGGAATAGCTTCCAGTAACCCGATTCTACCGCCTGCTTTGCGGAAAGAAGAGAATTTTTCATCCCGCCTTTTATTCCGTGGTTAATGCAGGGGGAATAAGCGATTACGATTGAAGGACCGTTATAGCTTTCTGCTTCGGAAAATGCTTTTATACATTGATTATAGTCTGCTCCCATGGCTACCTGGGCAACATAAACATAGCTGTAGGTCATGGCTATTGCAGCCAAATCCTTCTTGGGAGTTGCTTTACCTGTGCTTGCAAACTGAGCCACAGCGCCTTGAGGGGTGGCTTTTGAAGCTTGTCCGCCTGTGTTTGAATACACTTCGGTGTCAAAAATCAGAATGTTTACGTTTTCACCTGAAGCTATAACATGATCAAGTCCGCCGAAACCAATATCATATGCCCATCCATCTCCGCCGAACATCCAAACGGATTTTGCGGAGATATTATCTTTTTTGCTTATAAGTTCAGATACGATTTCTTCGGGAATGTCTTTTTTAGCATTAGACTCCAGGTAGCTAATAAGATTGTCTGATGGCGTGTGGTTTTCTTTGGAATTATTTTTTGTGGCAAGATAATCCGAGCATATGTTTTTAAGTTCAGGGTTTTTTGTTGTTTCTTCTATTTGCTTAACAAGGTTCAAAATCCTTAATTTTTGAGCTTTTTGTGCAAGCGCCATTCCGTAACCGAACTCCGCGTTATCTTCAAACAAAGAATTTTGCCACGCCGGACCTTTACCTCTTTGATCTGTTGTATATGGTGATGAGGGGAACGACCCACCCCAGATTGATGAACATCCTGTTGCATTGGCAATATACATTCTGTCTCCAAAAAGCTGTGTCGCGAGCTTTGCATATGGGGTTTCGCCGCATCCTGCACATGCCCCCGAAAATTCCAAAAGCGGTTTTTTGAATTGGCTGCCTTTAATGGTGTTTTCCTTGAATTTTTGAAATACTTCAGGTTTTAACGGTAATTTTACGCAGTAATCAAATGTTTCTTGAGAGCTTAATTCTTTTTGAGCTTCGTTCATTTCAAGAGCCTTGTTTTTCTTCATACCTGGGCATACATCCACGCAATTGGCGCACCCTGTGCAATCTTTTGCCGATATTGTAATTGAAAAATTAAGATCTGAAACGCCTGTCATTTTTTTAAACTGCAAAGATTTCGGTGCGTTGGCGATTTCTTTTTCCGTAAGTGCAACAGGTCTTATAACCGCATGCGGGCAAACATAAGAGCACAGCCCGCACTGTATACAATTTTCGGGAATCCAGTGTGGTATAAAGCTTGCGGTACCGCGTTTTTCAAACGCTGCAGAGCCGAGAGGAACTGTGCCGTCCACATAAGGTTCGAAGGCTGAAACAGGCAAATCATCGCCTTTTCGTGCGGTAATTGGTTCTAAAATATTTTCAATATAATTTTCGAGTTTTGGAT
The DNA here is from genome assembly GCA_964610685.1 of uncultured Eubacteriales bacterium. Taxonomy (GTDB): domain Bacteria; phylum Bacillota; class Clostridia; order Oscillospirales; family Acutalibacteraceae; genus UMGS1491. Next base: position 423 of record CAZSYK010000010.1, on the reverse strand, counting down.
TCACGTTTTGAATTTGAACTGTTTTTTTATTCGTTATTTTTATGTTTTTCCACTCCGGGGGCACGTTTATTTTTCGCACTTCCTGCATTCCTTTTTCTGCCGCGAGATGATTTAGCCTGACCGTTTCTGTACCTTTTTTTTCATAGGATGCGCTTAAAGCTTCTTTTATGAGCTTAAGCGCGTACTTTTCTTCAAATATGCCTGTTATTTTAAAGAAAGCGGTTTGAAGCATGGTGTTGACTCTTCCGCCAAGACCTAAATTACGGGTAAGGTTAATGGCGTCTAAAGTGTAAAAATTTATGTTGTTTTCAGCCAAGTATTTTTTAACTTTATTGGGGAGCATAACATCAAGGTCTTGATCGTTCCAACTGCAGTTAAGAAGGAAACTGCCTTCGGGTTTTAAATCCTCTAAAATATCATATT
>CAZSYK010000009.1:19073-43143 GCA_964610685.1 uncultured Eubacteriales bacterium | reverse complement strand
GGGAGGAATGCAGTTTATGATGATAAAATACAGAGTTCACGAAGTGGCAAAAGATCTGGGATTAGTAAGCAAAGAAATAATATCCTTGCTAAAAGAATATTTGGGCGAAGAAAAAAAACACATGACAGCTCTTACTGAGGATGAATTAAATATAGTATTTGAATACTATACTCAAAAAAATCAAGTTGACAGTTTTGATGAATATTTTGCGTCCAAAAAAGAAAAGAAAAAAGAAGAAAAAACAGCCGCAGCTCCAAAGGAAACTTCTAAAACTCAAAAAACCATTGAAGAAAAAACCAAACAAAAACCTGACGTGAAAGCCCCTAAAATAGCGGGCAAGACTGCTCAGCCAAGGTTTGAAAATAAAATAGTCTTAACCGGAAGTTCAAGCACGCCTACCGGAGGAAGCGAAAAACCTGACGGCAGAGTCATAAATACCAGAATCGAAAATGTGAACATAGACAAATACAATGAAAGGTACGACCGCATTGCTTCCGAAAAAGTAAAGACCGATAACTCAATAAACAAACAAAAAATAGTTCAAAGATCCCAGCAGCGCAATAAGTTTAGAAGTTCCAAAAGAGAAACCGAATCCGAAAGGTTGCGCCGTATAGCGGAAGAAAGAAAAGCCAAACCAATCACTATTTCCATTCCTAATGAAATAACGGTAGGCGAACTTGCTTCCAAGCTTAAAGCAACAGCGGCGGAAGTTATTAAAAAACTAATGATAATGGGTAGCATGTTATCCATTAACGACATAATCGATTTCGACACCGCAAGCCTTGTAGCAATGGAATTTCACGCAAAAGTCGAAAAAGAAGAAGTAGTTACCATTGAAGAAATGATAATCGACGATAGCAAGGACGACGAAAACGATCTCGCCCCCAGAGCTCCCGTTGTTGTAGTTATGGGACACGTTGATCACGGCAAAACTTCTCTCCTGGACGCCATACGCCACGCGGACGTTATTTCCACTGAAGCGGGCGGAATCACGCAGCATATAGGTGCATATCGTATAAACATAAACAATCGTGATATTACTTTCCTGGATACTCCCGGTCACGAAGCATTCACTACTATGCGTGCAAGGGGAGCGCAAATTACCGATATCGCTATTTTAGTGGTAGCGGCTGATGACGGAATAAAACCTCAAACCATCGAGGCAATAAATCACGCAAAAGCAGCTGAAGTGTCTATTATAGTAGCAATAAACAAAATGGATAAAGAAGGCGCGAATCCCGAAAAAGTAATGCAGCAATTAACTGAATATGGTTTAGTACCTGAAGAATGGGGTGGCGATACTCCTTGCATTAAAGTTTCAGCCAAAACCAACCAGGGAATCGAAGAGCTTTTAGAAATGATTTTATTGGTAGCTGACATTAAAGAACTTAAAGCAAACTCCGGCAGAAAAGCAAAAGGAACCGTTATCGAAGCAAACTTGGATAAAGGCAGAGGTCCTGTCGCGACGATACTTATTCAAAACGGTACTTTGAGAATCGGAGATATAGTAGTTGCGGGAACAGCGGTGGGCCGTGTAAGAGCTATGATTAACGATAAAGGTGAACGTGTTAAAGAAGCGGGACCATCCGTGCCTATAGCTATAACAGGACTTGATACCGTTCCGGCCGGAGGCGACATAGTTAACGCCGTATCAGATGAAAAACTTGCGCGCCAGCTTGTTGAACAACGACGCGGTGCTCAAAAAGAAGCAGAATTCAACAGCCGAACAAAAATAACGCTCGATAATCTTTTTGACCAGATGCAAGTCGGGGATGTAAAAGAGCTAAAAATAATAGTAAAAGGCGATGTTCAAGGCTCTGTTGAAGCTGTTAAACAATCACTTGAAAAAATATCCACCCCTGAAGTTCGTGTAACTGTAATTCACGGAGCAGTCGGAGCGATTAATGAATCTGATGTAATGCTTGCAAACGCATCCAATGCCATAATAGTAGGGTTCAATGTAAGACCGGAACCCGATGCCGCAGAAAGCGCACAGCGTGAAGGCGTTGATATGCGACTTTACAGAATAATATACGAATGCATTGAAGAAATAACAGCGGCAATGAAAGGTATGCTGGCTCCGAAATTCCGCGAGATACAACTCGGACGTGCGGAATGCCGTGAAGTTTACAAAATTTCAAATGTGGGAACTATTGCCGGCTGTCATGTGTTATCAGGAAAAATCGCAAGAAATGCTCAAATTCGAGTTGTGCGTGATGGTATTGTTATAGCTGAAGATGAAATATCATCTCTTAAGAGATTTAAAGATGACGCAAAGGAAGTTGCTCAGGGATTTGAATGCGGCATCGGACTTAAAAACTTTAACGACATTAAAAACGGAGATATATTTGAAGCGTTTATGATGGAAGAATATAGAGAAGATTAATAAATTAAAGGAGTAAATTATGCCCAGCCACAGATCAGAGCATAACTACGAAAACATAAAACGAGAAATAACCGCTATCATACGGGAACTTAAGGATCCGCGTTTGCAAAATGGATTTATAAGCATAATGAAAATATCAGCGTCGCATGATGCATCGAGCTGCAGAGTCTTCGTAAGCTCAATTGACGGCATTGAAAAAGCTGAGGAAGCAACTAAAATCCTCAGCGCGGCAGCCGGATTTATCCGCAAAGAACTTGGGGAAAGGTTACGACTAAGATACGTTCCCAACCTTACATTTATCCCTACAGATGCGGTGGAATATGGAATAAATATGTCTAAACGTATAAACGATCTACTTTCAAAATGATTTTCAAGAAGGATAAAATTATGGAATCTTTAGCAAGTTTATCAAAAATTATAAAAGACAAAGATTTTTTTTACATCCTCACTCATATTTATCCTGACGGAGATGCGATGGGTTCAGCCTTTGCGCTTTGCAGGGCCCTGCAAAAAATGGGGAAACATTCTAAAGTACTTTGTAATGACTCCATACCTCAAAAATTCGATTTTTTATCAGCTTTTGTAAAAAAAGAAGAATTTGACTCTAAGTATATTATTTCCGTAGACCTTGCAGACACTAGTCTTTTGGGACCAAATTTAGAAAAATACAGTTCAAAAATAGACATGTGCATAGATCATCACCCATCAAATAAAAATTATGCGGCATTAAACTATGTGGATTCTGCAGCCGCAGCTAACTGTGAGATAATTTACAAACTACTCAAGGAAATTAATGAACCAATCGACAAAGAAATCGCCACTTGTCTTTATACAGGTATCGCGACCGATACAGGATGCTTTGAATACTCAAACACTACCGCAAAATCTCACTTTATCGCCGCCGAACTTATGAATATCGGTGCTCCCGTAGCAGAAATAAATGAAAAAATATTCACTGTAAAATCAGAAAAGAAATTAAGCACGGAAAACACTATTTACAAAAATCTTGAGTATTTTTTTGATGGTAAATGCGCACTAACATTCATCACCTTAAAAGAAATGCAATTTATCGGGACAACTGATAATGAGCTGGATGGAATCGCGTCTATACCTATAAAAATCGAAGGCGTGCAATTAGGTATCACTATCAGAGAAAAGGCTTCGGGAATTCATAAAGTATCTGTAAGAACCAAAGGCGATGTCGACTCAAATCTTTTTTGCTCATATTTTGGTGGTGGCGGACATTCAAGAGCAGGCGGGTTCAATATAGAGGGAACCGTTGAAAAAGCCAAATCTTATATCTTAGACACTGTAAAATCTAAGCTTGGATGGTAAAAATGAACGGCGTTATTATAATAGATAAACCTAAAGATTATACATCATTCGATGTTATAGCTGTGCTCAGAAAAAAACTCTCACAAAAAAAAATAGGTCATATGGGGACTCTCGATCCTATGGCGACAGGAGTTCTACCTATTCTTTTGGGAGAAACCGCAAAATTCCAAATATTTGTTTCAGATAACGACAAAGCATACATCGCTGAAATGCAGTTTGGAATGACAACCGACACTCTTGATATTAGCGGAAAAACGCTCAGCAAAACAAAATCTGCCATAACACAGGAAGAAATAGAAAAAATTCTGATTAACTTCAAAGGGGAAATCGATCAAGTCCCCCCTATGTTTTCTGCTATCAAAAAAAACGGTCAAAAACTTTGCGATTTGGCACGTCGTGGCATCGATATAGAAAGAGAATCAAGAAAAATCAATATAAAATTCTTAGAGATAATTGATTTCAATGAAAAACACCAAACGCTTAAGATAAACGTTTTATGTTCTAAAGGAACGTATATAAGATCACTATGCTCGGATATTGGCGATAAATTAGGCCCCGGGGCCACAATGACATCCTTGCGCCGCACGATTTCAAACGGGTTTTTAGAAGAAACAAGCATCCCTCTCAGTGAAATCATAAACTCCACCGTGCAAGAAATAGAAAAAAATTACGTCTTCCCTACTGAATATCTTTTCAAGAATTTGCAGTCGGTAAACGTTACTTTTGCTCAGGCAATAAGGTTTAAAAACGGCGGAAATCTTATGCTTTCCAGACTGGATACCCAAAAAAATTACATTAATGATGAGATTTATAAAATTTTTAGCGGTAATCAGTTTATAGGTTTAGGAAAAGTTTGTAAAGATTCGCAAGAGCTTAAATTTCTAAAATGCCAGAGTTTTGAGATGGAATAATTTTTATGATTTTTAAATATAAATTTAAGTGGTATCAAAAATATAAAAATGCTAATAATCAATAATTATGGTGATATATGAAAATTTATACTACACTTGAAAAACAAAATCAGCCAACGGCCGTAGCTTTGGGGTATTTTGACGGATTGCATATTGGGCATAAAAAGGTAATAGAGAAAGCTATAAGATCAAAAAAACATGGGCTTGTGCCTACTGTTTTTACTTTTTCTCTTAGTCCCAAATCTATACTTAAAGGTACACCTGAGCAAAGAATAATGAGCTTAGATGAAAAAAAAGAACTCCTTGAATACATGGGTGTGGAGATACTCTATGTTATAGATTTTTCGAAAATATGCAAAATGAGCTCTAATGAATTTGTTAAAGATATATTAATCGAAAAATTACATGCCGAAACGGTGGTGTGCGGTTTTAATTATCATTTTGGATACGGTGGTTCAGCGGATGCTTCTGATTTAAAAAATTTATGCCTGAAATATGGCGCAAAAACCAAAATCATAAAACCAATCCTTTATCAACATAAACCTGTCAGCTCTACGCGTATACGCACAGCCTTAGAATCCAAAGACATGGTAAACGTTAAGAACATGCTTGGTAATTAAAAAACACCACCGATGAATTCAATCGGTGGTGTTTCATTAGCTGTATTAAATCTGAAATGTTTTAATTATTCAGCTTGTTCTGTTTGTTCAGCTAACTTAGCTTCATATTTTTTGCTAAGTCCGGATACTGCTATAATCCATCCTACAACTGTTATAACGAATATCGGAACTATTGTGTAGATGTGAGCAGAGATTTTGCTTCCTACTGCTATAACGTTTGTTAAAACGTAGTTGATGGTTGAAGCGCCTGCTTTACCTGCACGACCGCCAATAACTTCAACAGCTGCTTGACCTTTTGTTTTAGTGTCTTCATCAAGAGGTCTGTAAGCCATGTTTTTGGTTGAATCAAACAAGCAGTACTTGATGCTCTTTACAAGTGCGTCGACAAAAAGTCCAACCCATACTGCGAGCAACGGCACTGATACTCCCATAAGGTGTGTTCCACCGTTTTTACCGTAAATTATAAGTATGAAGAATATTCCGCCAAGTATTAGCATAATAGCAGGTGATATTATAGCGGATATTTTCCAGCTGAATTTTCTGAGAACATTTGTACTAAGTAATGTGGCACAGATAGTTAAAATACCGGTCGTAATAGAAAGTTTACCCATCATAGCCGCATAATCATTGGAATTGGTGAGCACAGCTCTCATTTGTTCTTTCCAGACAACTTCCGTGAAGTTGATGGATATACCATAAGCTATTACCAAAACCGCAATTAAACCAATGTAAGGAGATGTGAAGAGTATTTTGATACCTTCCATTATTCCTACTTTTTCTTTTTTCTTCTTTGCTTTTACTTCAGAAGGATCATAAAATCTTGGGTCTTTAAGTACTACAGAGTTGATGTAGTAAAAGATTCCCATCGTAGCGAACGCAAATAAAATGCAAAGACCAATTAATATTTTTACGTTTTGATCAAATGCTGCGCCTTTAACATGAGACATTCCTTCAAGAACACCACCGGAAAGAATAACACCGATATTGGCAATCAATGCATAAAGACCATAAAATCTCTTAACTTCGCCCTTTTTGGTTACTTGGTTTGCGAACTGCCAAAAGAGTGAAGAGATAGCAATTGTTCCCCAGATTTCTGAGAAAATATAGAAAAGTGTATAGGACCAGTTTGTAAGGCAAGGAATAATATAGTAGAAAAATCCGGGCCAAGAATTTTGCATTTTTCTTACTGTATCTGCATTTGCATGAAGAACCGAGGCGTTGGGGAATAAAATCAAAAGGAATACTGCGTAAAATACGATAAATAAAGAAACCATTATATAGAAAGTTTTACGGCTTCCAAATCTACCTATAAGGTAAGTAAATAACATAACTGTTAAAAATGCCGCAGGCATAACAAACCAAAGTTTCAGAACCGGTAAAAGCTCTGTGCCTCCGCATACTGCATATTTTTGAATAAAAACATCTTTTAAATCTCTTACCATAGTGTAAACAAATAAAATACAGAACATTAAAAAACTCATTGGTAAGAATTTTTTAAGCTCGTAGCCGTGAATAGGCCATAAAAGTTGCTGGAACTTATTAAACTCGCGCCCTTGTGTAGCGCTTTGTGTTGATTCGCTCATTTTAAATTATTCTCCTTTGCATAAAATGTAAAATTAAAAACCGATTCTACCAAACTTGTGCCTTAAACCACATCCTCTCTTTAAACCATGGTTTAAACATGTATAATTAAACACTTAATCAGTACAAAATTAATATGCGTAGACAAAACTTTTTATTGCGATTGTACTAATTAATAAGAACAAAAATATGCTTGAAAACTCCGATACTCTCAGCATGAAAATTTTCAAGTATTAATTACGCACTACATTATATCAGGGTACGACATTTATTACAACTATAATTTTATTTTTTTATAATTTCAATTCATAATATTAAAGTTTATACAAAAAATAATATAGAACTTCAAACTTGACTATCAATAATACTTGTCATTTTTCTTGCAATTAATAAATTTGTTTGATAATATATTATAATGAGCGAAATAAAATAAGCTTAAATATACAGTATTATAATTATATTAATGATCATTATAAATGTAAGGAGAATTTATTATGGCAAAATGTCAAGTTTGCGGCAAAGCAGTATCATTCGGAATAAAAGTTTCTCATTCACATAGGCGCTCCAATAAAATGTGGAAACCCAATATCAGAAGAGTAAGAGCGGTTGTAAACGGCACTCCTGTTCGCGTCTATGCCTGCACCAGATGCATGCGTTCCGGTAAAGTTGCTTCCAACGCTTAATTAAAATATTTTAAAGTTTCTTATAGGAACAAAAATGAATATAAGTGAAATTCGAAACGGCATATCTTTAAAGAATATTCCCAACTTTGACCTTAGTCAAACTTTTGACTGTGGTCAATGTTTTCGTTGGGAGAAAATAAAAAACAAGTACCATGGCATAGTCCAGGGCAAAAGCGTAACAATGTGCCAAAATGAAAACGAAATTCTTATCGAAAACGTCAGCCTTACGGAATTTGAAAATTTTTGGTTCGATTATTTTGACTTGGGTACAGATTATAAAAAAATAGGGGAACACATTGCCAAGATAAATCCAGTTCTTTTCGAAGCTTATCAGCAATGCCGGGGCATCAGGATTTTAAAGCAAGACCCTTGGGAAACCCTTTGTTCTTTCATTATTTCTCAAAACAACAACATACCTCGAATCAAAAAAATAATTTTTTCGCTGTGCTCTAATTTCGGCGACAAAATAGGTGAAAATTTTTCGTTTCCTTCGGCGGGAAAAATAGCAACTCTTAATTTAGATGACCTCTCCCCCATAAAAAGCGGATTCAGATCAAAATACATTTTAGATTCGGCACGCAAGGTTGCAAACAAAGAAATAAATTTTGAAATTTTATCAAACGCCACCACCGAAAATGCAAGAAACTCGCTTATGAATATCAAAGGGGTAGGCCCTAAAGTGGCAGATTGCGTGCTTCTTTACGGACTTCATAAACTTGAAGCATTTCCAATGGATGTTTGGATAAAAAGAGTAATGGATGCATTTTTCAGCAAAGAATCTCCAAAAATGTTTGGACCTTATGCAGGAATAGCCCAGCAGTATTTATATCATTACAGCAGAACAAATTCCGAAAAATTAGAGATTTAAATTTATTAAATTATAAAAAACTCGCTGATTCGTTAAAATGGAACAGCGAGTTTTTTGTTTTTTATTTTAAAAATCATCTCTGCGCCTAGCAATAAAAATGAGCCTTAAAAGCGATAAAAGAGCAGTAAACGTTGCAGCTACATATGTTAAAGCCGCAGCTTTTAAAACAATTTTTGCTCCTTTTGTTTCTTCTTCGCTCAAAACGCCTGCGCTTTTCAAAGATTCAAGCGCTATTCGGCTTGCATTAAACTCTACCGGTAATGTTATTATTTGAAACAAAACCGCAAAAGCAAAAAGTATTATTCCGAAATTCACTACAAACCGGTACTGTACAGGCAACATTAAACCTATAAAAACCAATGGTATTGCAAGATTCGAACCAATTTGAGTTACAGGAACCAAGAACTGGCGAATTTTTAGCGGGAAATATCCTCGTGCATTTTGAACCGCATGCCCGGATTCATGTGCAGCGACACTCACCGAAGCAATGGTTGCTTTAGAATAAACATCGTCGGATAAAGAAATGCTTTTACTGCGCGAATCAAAATAATCTGTAAAATAGCCATCAACACGCCCAACCGAAATATCCGAGACTTTATTATAGCTAAGAACGGTTTCGGCTGACTGCAATCCCGTAATGCCTTTGCTGCATTTTATCTGAGAATACTTGTTAAACGCGTGCCTAACTTTAAAATGCGCATACAGAGATATTGCTAAAGAAACTATTATATATGGCAAATAGCTGTTGTCGTAGTAATAACCGTACATTTAATTTAATTTCCTCCCTATTTATAACTATTTATATGTTATCATCAAAGTTTAATAATATCAATTTTTCAGAAACATATAAAAAACCAAAAACTGGAACTCATAACTTGACAGTGCTAACATATAGCGATAAACTTTTTGTCATAAACATTTTTTATGTTTATTAATAATATTAATTTTAGGAGGTTGATTATTATGTACATGGTGCCTCATCACGCAAATTTTTTAGACGATTATGATTTTTCGGAACCCTTTAAGCATTTGTTCAAAAACGTTGACTTTCGCCCCGGGCTCAAAAACTTTATGACCACAGATGTTATCGAAAAAAAGGATGGGCTTGAACTTATAATGGATCTCCCGGGTCTTAAAAAAGAGGACATTAAAATCGAACTCAACAAAGGATATCTTAACATTACTGCCGAAAGCAACAAAGAATCCGAAAAAAAGGATAAAGAAGGAAATTATCTGAGAAAAGAAAGATACAGCGGGAAATATACCCGTAGCTTTTATGTAGGAGAAGATTTAACCGAAGAGGACATAAAAGCTAAATTCGAAAACGGAACACTTAATCTTAGTTTCCCTAAAAATCAGGATAAAATTGAAGCCCAGAAAAAATTAATAAGCATAGAATAACGACTACATATTGATTAAAGAAAAAAGACGGCTTAGTCGTCTTTTTTGTGTAATATAATATTCTGATTTTTTCATATATATATTGCGAAGGAGGTATGCTTTACTTATGCCTGTTGTAAACCGTATTTTGCCGAGCAACGTTGTATCGCAATTTGAAAACACCACGCTTGGTGCCGGATATATCCCTGAAGCCAATATGTGGGAAGTGATTTTAAAGTTTAATGGTGACATTTTAAAAATAGGAGAGGAACTTAATATCGAGATCGAGCTGTTGGGTGCAAATTATGCTATTGCAACTCTTTCACTCGACAAAATTCCCCTCCTTTTAAATTACACGGAAATAGAACACATTGAATTCCCTAAGATTTTATCTTTAAATATAGATGACAATCTAAACCAAACGTGCATACCGACCGCGCAGTTATCTTCTCAATTCAATCTTTCCGGCGAAGGAGTTATTATAGCCGTTTTGGATTCGGGAATAGATTACACTCATCCTGATTTTATAAACGAAGACGGAACAAGCAGAATTCTATATATATGGGATCAGACAATTCCGGGGAATCCCCCGGAAGGATTTAATAATGGAAGCGAGTATACAAACGAGCAGCTGAATGAAGCACTCAAAAGCGGCAACCCTTACTCGATTGTTCCTCAAACAGATAGTATCGGGCACGGAACGGCAGTAGCAGGCGTGGCTGCGGGAAACGGGCGTTCATCATCCGGGCGAAACATAGGCGTAGCTCCGGGCGCTTCACTGATTGCTGTGAAACTGGGCGAAAAAGGATATCCGTCTTTTGCAAAATCAACCGAATTAATGAGAGCCATAAGGTACGTTATCTCAAAAGCACAGGATTTAACTATGCCACTCGCTATAAATATAAGCTACGGAACAAATGATGGGCCTCATAACGGTCAGTCAATTTTAGAAACATACATAGACAACATGGCTGAAGTGTGGAAAAATTCTATAATCGTGGCGTCCGGGAATGAAGGCAGCGCGTCTCACCATTATGAAGGGAAAATATCTTCCAGGGAAACTCAAGATATAACATTTTTTTACGCAGGAAAATTTCAGTCTTTTTTCATAACTTTATGGAAAAATTTCGTGGACTCCTTTACGGTAGAACTAATACTTCCGGGAGGGCAATCCACGGGCGAAATAATGTACTACGAAAGCACCCACACTTATCGCATCGGCGACACCTCAATACTTATAAATTACGGGCAACCGCAGTTTTACAACGCATTTCAGGAAATTTTTTTCCAGATCAACACTGTAGAAGGTCCTCCTCTTAACGGAGTTTATACCATACGGATACGCGCAGGGGAAATAGTAGACGGAATGTATAACATATATCTTCCTACCGTAGAGGAAGTAAGCGCAGAAACTCGCTTCACTACGCCGAGCATAAACGTTACATTGACTATCCCCTCCACCGCGCAAAACGTTATAACCGTCGGCGGATATGATGAATCTTTAAATACCATGACCAACTTTTCGGGTCGAGGGAACACCCTAAACGTGATATTTTCCAAGCCCGATCTCGTGGCGCCGTCAGTTGATGTGACTTCCACCAAAATAAACGGAGGATACGGCACCTTTACGGGAACAAGCATAGCGGCTCCTTTCGTGACCGGTTCGGTAGCGGTTATGATGCAGTGGGGAATAGTGCAGGGGAACGACCCGTTTCTATACGGGGAAAGGGTAAAATCTTTCCTTAAAAGCGGGGCAAAAAGAGAAACGACTTTATCTTATCCCAATAATTCTTGGGGATACGGAACGTTGTGCCTTTTTAATACGCTTTCAAAGCTTAGAATGTTTAGAAGATTTATTTAAAATCGAAAGGAGATGTTTATAATACCTGATTCACAACAAGATAACCCCGAAATGCCCTTATATGATTTTATAAGCTTGCCAACCACGGTAGCATTCAATTTTTGGTATACACCAAAAATGCAGTCTTACGTGGCGGAGCGACCTTACATACGATTAGGAAGAGTGCTTACAAATGACCTGGCAATTTTCTATACCTCTGAAGATCGCATGGACGAAATATTTATCGAGCTCGGATCGGATTTTTTAAATATTTACCCCGAAATATATGGTCTAACGGGAAGAGAAGCATTAGATGCCGCGGGAATCTTACAAGTTCAGCGGCAACCATATCTAAACCTTACAGGGCGAGGCACGATCATCGGCATAATAGACACAGGTATAGATTACACCCAACCGGCGTTTCGTTATGAAGATGGAACCACAAAAATTAATTACATATGGGATCAAACTATAACTACAGGTCCAAACAACGATGTTGATTATGGCACTGTTTATACTAAAAGCCAAATCAATGAAGCACTTAAAAGCGATGATCCTTACGGCATTGTTCCTCACAAAGACACGGTTGGGCACGGAACTTTTCTCGCTTCTGTAGCCGCGGGGCGAGAAGTCGGGGATTTTATAGGCGCTGCCCCCGGCGCCGAATTGGTTATTGTAAAACTCAGAAAAGCAAGTCCGTTTTATCTCCGCACGTTTTTAGTCCCACACGAGCAAGAAAACGCCTATGAATCTATTGACATTATGCTGGGTCTGACTTTCGTGATAGATCATTCCGCGCCATTACAAATACCTTCGGTAACGTGCATTGGTCTTGGAACTAACTTTGGTGGGCATAACGGTCACAATCTTATTGAAGACTATATAACTTCCCTTTCAAATTTAAGAGGAATTGCAGTAGTCACAGGTGCCGGTAACGAAAGCAACGCAAGGCATCACACACAAGGTGTGGTAAAAGAAACAGGTGATGTCGTGCCTATAGAAATACGAGTTGGCGAAAAAGCAAACTTTTTAACCGTATATGTATGGTATCCCGGCTGGGATAAGATATCTTTTTCGATAAAATCACCTACGGGAGAGTTAATAAATCGTATACCCTTTGTTGCGGGAAGAGCTTTTCAAAGTAAATTCGTTTTGGAAAAATCAATGGTAACTATGCTTTATCATCAGAATGAAAGCAGATTCGCTGTCATTCAGATAGCGGACATCGTACCCGGAACGTGGGAAATAAATCTCCATGGGGATCTAATTATAAGCGGGCAATTCCATGCATGGCTGCCCATGACAGGATTTATAAGCCCTGACGTGGAATTCGCCTCCCCCAATCCCAATTACACCGTTGTTATCCCTTCTACTTCTCGGGGCGTTATAAGTGTAGGGGCATACAACGATAAAGAAAACAGCTTATACATCAACACTTCTTGGGGTCCTACCTTGGATTCAAAATTTGCTCCCGATTTTGTCGCTCCGGGAGTAAATGTTACGGGAATATACCCTATAGGCCCCGGAACCATGACGGGAACAAGCGTTTCCGCAGCCATCACAACCGGGGCAGCATCATTAATGTTTCAGTGGGCTATTGCGGAAAACAACTTGCCTACATTAACAGGGAACCGGCTTCGTACCCTCTTGATAAGAGGCTGCACTCGTGAAGAAACTCGAACTTACCCTAACCCTCAGTGGGGTTACGGCAAATTAAATCTTCCACAAACTTTTAATACCTTCAGGGAAGAATAGTAAAACAAATAACATCTCTCGGCTTATCGAGGCATGTTATTTATTTTATTATTGATATAAACGCTCCGTTGTTACCTCTTTTGCCATTAGTGGCGCGGTGAGAAAACAAAAGGTCGCTATTGCACATAGTGCATACATCAGATTTAAATATATTTTCCTTAGGTAAACTCGCTTTTAAAACAATTTGACGATTAACCTCAAGAAGATCAATATTTATTTTATCTTTATTTTCAGATTCAGTTACATAAGAATCTTTTATGCCGAGTTTTTCGAATTCAGGTAAAATAGATTTTGAAACTTCAAAGCAGCACTTACCGATACTCGGCCCCAGAGCGCATAAAATATCGTTTTTTGAAGAATTATAATTATCAACAAGTGCTTCCACAAGACTTTTTGATATTTTTTTGACTGTACCCCTCCACCCTGCATGAGCGAGTCCGATTGCTTTTTTAACCGGGTCAATCATGAATACCGCAGGACAATCCGCATGAAATGTAGTTAAAACGATGCCGGGTTCGTTAGTTATAAATCCATCAGTCCCATCAAAAACTTGTAGTTTAAAGTTTTTATCAGCAACATCTTCCTTTGAAATTTTTTTTATAGTATTTCCATGAACCTGAATAGTTCGAACCATCAGGTTAGGGTCAAAATTTAAAGCATCGCAAAAAATTTTATAATTTTCTCTAACAAGTTTTTCATCATCTCCACGCGAAAAACTTAAGTTCAGAGATTTAAATTCATTATTACTTACCCCGCCTACACGCGTTGAAAAAGCGTGATTAATAAAGTTGTGTTTTTCAAATTCTTTAAAAGTAAGATATCCAACGGCATCTTTAAAATTGATATTCATGGTATCACTTTTAAATATCATGAAAACAGCTCCTTTAAATTTGAATCAATAATTTTCAAAATATTATTTTTATAAATTATTATTTAAAATTCATAATTTATTTGTTATTTTTCGTAAATATGTTACTATATATTCGGTTTTGAAATCATATTTATGAAAAGGAGGAAATAAGTTAGTGAAAAAATTTTTAAAGATACTTTTAATTATTTTAAGTGTTTTTACGGCTTTAGTAATATTATTAGGCGCTATGATAGGAAATTATCTATATAATATTGCAATAAATCCATCGAGTGATAAATCAGCAATTTTATCAGCTTCTCACAATAAAACGGAAACATCTTCCGAAAACAACAACTCTCCCGATGCAGAAGCAATGGACTGGTTCGAAAAAAATTCCAAGGATGATTATATCTATTCTTTTGATAAATTAAAATTACATTCTTACATACTTATGAACGAAAAAACTACAAATAAGTGGATAATAATGTGTCACGGATATAATGGCAAAGGTCTTAAACAGGGTAAAATCGCACCCTATTTTTATAATATGGGCTTTAATATTTTAGCTCCCGACGCCCGGGGGCACGGGGAAAGCGAAGGAAATTACATAGGAATGGGATGGCACGATCGCCTGGATATAATTTCACATATAAACAAAATAATAAGTGAAAATGAAAACGCCGAAATAGTTTTATACGGAGTGTCAATGGGAGGTACAAGTGTAGCCATGACTTCAGGAGAAAATCTGCCTTCAAACATAAAAGCAATTATTGAAGATTGCGGATTTTCTTCTGCTTGGGAAGAACTAAGTTATCAATTGAAAAAACTACATGATTTACCGGCATTCCCCATTTTGAATTTCATGTCGTTTATAACAAAGTTGCGTGCGGGATATTTCCTTGAAGAAGCAAACGCAGTCAAGCAAGTGAAAAAATCCAAAGTACCAATGCTTTTTATACACGGATCAGAAGACACGTTTGTTCCCCCTTACATGCTCGACGAACTTTACGACGCAGCCTCATGCCCGAAAGAAAAACTATTGGTTAACGGTGCAGGTCATACGCAATCTTATAAAGTTTCAAAAGATCTGTACTGGAGCACCGTTAAAAATTTCCTGAGTAAATACATAAATTAGCTCGGTTGTGTGGATATATTATCTGTCGACTGCATATTTGTTTGATATTTAAACCCAAAAGAAGGCATAAAAGTTTTAACAAAATAATCTACTTCCGGAGCTTTTGCCGCCATTTCCAGAACTCTTTCGCAGTAACTCACATAAACTTTATCAAAATCATTGTTGCCAACCCTTTTTTCTCTTAAACATTTAATCATAGCCGAAATAGTATCAGCGGATTTCACTATACCCCAAAGCTCCTCTTCTTCTTTGATGGGTTTTAAAAGTGATGAATAATCACCTCTAAACTCTTCCGGTAATAAAGAAATCATCTCATCTGCCGCTTTATCCTCGATTTTTTCGTAAAGACACTTTAAATTTTCATCGTAATATTTTACAGGTGTCGGTAAATCTCCTGTAACTATTTCCAGCATATCATGATAAATTCCCAAAAGAGCCGCCCTTTCGGCATTAACGTTCCCGTTGAATTTTTTGTTTTTAATTAATGCTAATGCATGAGCTATAACCCCGACTTCCAAGCTATGATCAGCCAAGTCTTCTTTTTTTTCTAAATTTTGAAGAAGTATCCACCTATCGGTATATCTGATTCTTGAAGTCAAACTGAAGAAAGAATTTTTATTTTCGATATCGGTATCGTAAGTTTTCATTATGTTTTTGCTTAAAACTTTGTTTTCAGAAGGTGCTACCGAGTTACACTTTATTATATTGTTTTCCATAGCTGATACGCAATCGGTAAAATAATTCTGAGGCAACAATAAAAGAGCGCAAAAAATTGTAGCAATGCACTTTGATTTATTTAATAAATTCATTTAAATCTTCCTTAATTATCATTTGTTTTGATTCAATTAACAATTCTAAACGCTAAAAAGTATATCCTCATATGTAGGGAACGGCCAATCTTTTTTAGGCATATTAGTTTCCATTTCGTTTATAATTATTCGCATTTCGTTCATTGTTTTTAATACAATATTTTTGTATTCAAAAGCACAGTTTTTAATATCGGATAAATTATTGAGATTTTCGTTGCGAAGTGAGAGTTCCTCAGTAATTTTGTAAAGCTTTGACAACAAACACGAAAGCTTATTCAAGATGTTGGTTTCGTAATCAACAGGAATTTCGGAATTAAACTTCATTTTTGTAAGCAATGCTTCTCCAAGCTCTTGTGTGTATTTGCTTACCGAAGGAAGTATCTCGTTTTTCACCATGCTCAGCATGGTTTTGGCTTCTATCTGAGTGATTTTACAATAGTTGCTCATCTGAATTTCATACCGAGACTCCATTTCTCTTTGCGAAAGCACACCATGGTTCTCAAAAAGCTTTACATTTTTGGCATCAAGAAAATGTTCAAGAGCGTCTACCGTGGTTTTAAGATTATAAAGCCCACGTTTTTTAGCTTCTTCTTCCCATTTGTCAGAATAGCTGTTACCGTTGAAAATAATTTTCTTGTGTTTTTTAATGGTGTTGAGTAAAAGGACATTGAGGTGTGACGATGGGTTTTGCGATTTTTCGAGCTCATCGGCAAATTCTTTGAGAGCTTGTGCAACTATAGTATTTAAAATTGTATTTGAAAAAGCAATGGATTGGCTTGATCCTACCATTCTGAACTCAAATTTATTACCTGTAAAAGCAAATGGAGATGTACGGTTTCTATCTGATGTATCCCGTGAAAAATCCGGGAAAACATTAAGACCCATTTCCAAGTTGCATACCTTTTTGTTTGTATAGATTTCCCCTCGCTCGATGGAATCGACGACTGCCATTATCTCATCTCCGAGATACACCGAAACAATTGCGGGTGGAGCTTCTTGCCCACCTAAGCGACAATCATTTCCCGGAGAAGATATTGAAATTCTTAAAAGATCGGAATATTCATCAACCGCTTTAATAACAGCGCACAAGAAAATCAAAAACTGAATATTTTCATGCGGCGATTTACCGGGATCAAGCAAATTAACGCCGTTATCCGCCAAAAGCGACCAGTTGTTATGCTTACCGCTTCCGTTTATTTGATCAAATGGTTTTTCATGAAGAAGGCATACTAAATTATGCTTTTCCGCAACAACTTTTAAAGTTTCCATTATTATATGATTTTGATCGGTAGCCAAGTTCGAATAAGTATGGATTTGAGCGACTTCGTGCTGAGAAGGAGCAACTTCATTATGTTTTGTTTTGGAAGGCACGCCTAATTTCCAAAGCTCTTCATCAAGATCTTGCATAAACTCAACCACTCGCGGACGTAGCGCTGCAAAATAATGATCTGACAAATCTTGAGCTTTAACAGGCTTGGCTCCAAACAAAGTCCTGCCGCAAAATATGATATCTTTGCGCTTTTTATAAACTTCTTTATCAATCAGAAAATATTCCTGTTCCGCGCCTACGGATGGAGTAACCTTCTTTACTTCGCGGTTTCCCAAAAGTCTAAGAACCCTAAGTGACTGCTCGTTAATGGCGTACATCGACTTTAAAAGCGGGGTTTTTTCATCGAGTACCTCTCCGCTATAAGAGCAGAAAAAGGTTGGTATGTACAAAGATTGATTTTTTACGAACGCATAAGAAGTAGGATCCCACGAAGTGTAGCCTCTTGCTTCAAAAGTGGCTCGCAAACCACCTGACGGCAAGCTGGAAGCGTCGGATTCCCCTTTGATGAGTTCTTTGCCCGAAAAACTCATCTCTACATTCCCTTCAAGATCGAAATCCAAAAAGCTGTTATGCTTTTCAGCTGTAATCTCCGTCATCGGCTGAAACCAGTGAGTAAAGTGAGTAGCACCTTTTTCGAGAGCCCATAATCTCATGGCTTGTGCGATAACTTCGGATGTTTCGGAATCTAAAGAAGAATTTTCATCAACAGATTTTTTCCAGGAATTGTACACTTTCAGCGGTAATCTTTTTTTCATTTCTTCATCATTAAAAACCATGCTGCCAAATATTTTAGGCACATCTATCATCAATTACTCCAACTTTCTTACTATTTCTTTGCTTATAAAAACACAAAAAAATTATATATTATAAATCAAAACTATTCAACAAAAATCCTTAGCATGAGTAATTGTAAAAAGTCCCGGCAAGATCGATTTCGTTTCTCACAGTTTGGCGTGTTTGGACGCACCTTTCACTTTTCCCATGCGATCAGTAACCGGTTTGTATCCAACTTTTAAACCTCTGTATCCTGTGTTGGATTGAGTTATTTGCCCCCCTGAAGAAGCATCAAAAATTTCGCTTGATTGAACCCTTTGAGCATCGGAAAGCTTTTTATAAGGGTCGGGCGGTTCACCGTTGTTGGCTTCCATTGTAATCATTAAATCATTAATTTCCGCGCTCACTTCCCCGGTTCGGTCCTTTCCGCTTTTGCAGTTAAAAGATACCGGGTATCCTATCAGAAACATGAGACCGGACAAACGGGTTTGAATAGCCGAAGGATTGGATGAACGACCTCGTTTTTTTGTTTCAAACCATATGTCTAATATTTGCTTTGATAAATTTATTATTTTTTTCTTATTCATTAAAAGCTTTTGCTTTTCTTTCTGATTTTTTGCTTTTTTAAGATCGGTTTCCAGCTTTGCAAGATACTTGCCGACGTCTCCTTTGATATTTTTTAATTCTATTTCGTTTTTGGCGCCATATCCTTCTTTGATTATTTTTGTTCCGAATAAAATTATTAAACTGTTTTCATTTTGGCTGTCAAAACTTTTAATCATTTTTCCTTTTAAAGAATAATACATGCTGTTTACTCCGAAATTAAACAGCACGGGTTTTTCAAGTTTAAGCGTAATCCACTTAGGCGCGCCACTTTTTTCTGTTATTTGAACTTTAAAACTCGGCTTTTTTGACAACTCTTCAAAAGCCTGTGCTTGTTTAAACGGAAGGTCGTAATCCACGGAAGCAATCGCAATGCGAGTAGGGCTCATCAGTTGAACATTACCCAGCTTAACAACCCATACATGATTTGAATCGCTTTTTTGAAGCTTTTCGAGTCCGTACTGCTGAACTGCGGCAGCCAAGACAATTTCTTGCGATGAATCCATCTTTCCACGTGTATTTCCGTGCCTAATCCCCGAAAATAAAACCTCGCCGCTTTTAGATTTAACTTCCGACTTCCACATATTTATCGCATGAGAGCTTTCACGTTCGGCGGAGCTCACACCCTGATTGCCGGAAAAGTGAGTAAAAACTCCGAACTCGGATGCAGGCACAGCACTTATTCTGACCTCCAATTTTTCACCCGTTTTACCCTTTACGATCACTGACTTTGTCATTGTCTTCCAGGAACTTGACTCATTATTCAAAGCTTTAACATAACAATTTTTAAAATTAAATTGTAAATTCAAATCACGAGCGTTAAGTATCTTTTTAATCTCTTCTTCGTGTTTTTCCCATTCTGTTTTTCCGGCGATTTCGATAACAATATTTTTTAAAGTTTCCATATCAACATTAAGCGCGTTTATGCCTGATTCATCAAAAGCATCTTTGATTTTGTGCCCGATACTTTCCACATCTTTGCTTTTACTCACCTTGACACAGCCCCTTCTCTTATTTAAAAACTGTCATGATTGCTTTTAAAATTTTACCTTGAGTTGAAAACTCCTTGCTTATTTTTACGTTAGATATTGCTTTTTCGGTTGTTTTTCTGGTATCCCCAAGAATTTTATCGTAAAATTTCTTGTCAAGCAGCCGAGGATCTTTATTCTTTACCATGCTACTGTATTTTTCTAAAATATTTTCATCAATTAACGGATATTTTCCGTCGCCGTAGGTACGCAGCATTTCATTGGCGTTATGCAGTGCGCTTGCGTGTAGACTCAAAGTTTTTTCGAGACTTTCTGAACTGTATGCATCATCCAAACGATCTTGTTCTCTTTTTTTGAATTTTCCCTCGTCACTTTTATATTTGTATCTTAGTTTTCTAAACCAATCAAGGCACTTGTTAACTGTACTTTGATTCTTACCAAACTCAAGCAGGCTTGCCAAAATATTCATTTTATAAATAATCGCATTTATATCTTCGCTTATTTTTTCATTAGCGTCAGCCCGGTCACCCAACATAACCTTACATTTGGAAATAACAACTCCATTGAAAAAATCACGAAATCTTGCGTTTATAACAGCATTAAAACCGAAATCCGCTTTGTGACGTGAAACAATATCTTTATTCCAGCTGTCCAATATTAACTTTAACAATTCAAAATTCAGCGTTTTTTCAGCACTTAATTTTTTCATCAGTAACTCTAGTTCTGAAGGAATAGCCGATACATCATTTAAGCCGACTTCAAGGTAATGCGCTTTGATATCTTTTAATTGTCTGACTTTAACTATAAGATGTTTTTTTATAGAGAAAAATTTAGATGTAGATTTAAGATTGTTTATCATTAATTCTATGTCTTTTTCTTTTTCATCCAATTCTTTTCGGCTCATCTTATCTGCTACTATTAAAAAATATATTTGTTTTACTATGTTTTTACTGCCGGGTTTTGCCGCTAAATTTTTTTTGATTATTTCGGTTTTAAAAATTTCAAATGCATTTTCGGAATATTTCTCTTGTAAAAGATCCAGAAGCATTTTAACGAGTTTAATTTCGTTGGTTGTTTTTTTGCTTTGAGCTATGTCCTTTATGGTTTTACTCCCGTATATAAGTAAGTTTTTTAATAAAAACTGTAAAAATTTATCTTCATACAATAATGTCACCCTCTTTGTTGTTTAAAATTATTATAAAAATTTGATTATTTAAGAATATTTTAAAGATAATTATTATGCAAACTATATACTTACATATTTGGTTGAATTTTTCAACTGATGATTTATGTTTTAAAAAATAAACAAATAAATTTATTTAATCGACACGAATATACATAAATACTAATTTTAAAGCAATTTTTTGATTACTAAATTTTCTTATTTTTAATCAATCAATATTTTTTTGCAAAGTTTTTACAAATTAAACTTTGACATTTGAATTTATTTTATTTATAATATTTATAATTTTATAAATATTTGGTAAGTATTTATAAAAAATATATAAATTAATATTTGTTTTTAGAAATTTTAATTTACATAGGAGGTAATGATTGTGGTTATTAATTCCATGCTAATCAAATTTAAGAAAAATTTGATGAAAACAATGTCCGCATTCCTTAGTCTGGTGATATGCTTCTTATTCATGTCGACAAGTTGCTGCCACTCAAAAAGTAATCCTGAGTTCAGAAAATCAGTTTTTTCCGGAAAAACCGATTTAAAACAATCTTGGGATAAGTCATTTCAAGGAGGCAAAATATATTTCGGTAATAATCTGGAATGGTATATTTTAGGCAGGTTACAAAACAACGGAAATATACCGGGTAATTACCAGCTCGATGATGCCACCGCACCTGAAGGCAATATAATGGTTTTATACCTGAATAAAGGTATAGATGATATAAAATTTAACAATGAACTTTATGAATCAGGGACTTATTGGCAAAGACCTTCCAACGAGGAGGGAGCCGGCAGTTATGTGAACTCCTGGAAATATTCCGATATAAGAAACTATTTAAACACTCACCTCGCCGGTAAAAATGTAAGCAAATTTGAAGAAGATTATTTGACTACATATGAAAAAAATATGGTTTTAAATTCAAAAGTAAACACAAATGTTTTTAGCAATAACGCAGTCGCTTCGAGAGAAGAAACCCAAGATAAGTATTATTTACCAAGTGGGATTTGGAACACAGAATTCTTGAGTTGGGGACTTAGCGATATAGCCGACGTTATACCTACGGATTTATCCGAAAGTGATTATCCAAGAGACGTAACTGTTTCATCAGAAGTCTTAAAGTACTTAATTCCGGTTGAATATTTTGCCAAGGGCAAAGCAAACTCAAGTTTATCTTCAAACTGGACAAGATCCGCTCACAGCAATTCCAAAAAAGCCGCTCTGGTTTCCTCATACAATTCGGAATTAATTTTTTCCAGAAATGTTGACGGAAGCATAGACAACACCCAAAACGAAGTCGATGAAGAAGATCTTTCTCCTGCCTGTGCGCCCATATGCAGACTAAACATTGAAAATTTAAATTTTGCGTCTTATTCTTCAATGTTTAACACACACAACTCAATAACACAAATTCCCGCACAAAACGGTTTGTATCTAAAAAACAAATCAACTGAAGATGATTTCAAAGGTCATACAGTAGAAGTAAATAACGGAATTTTAAAATATAAAGCTCAAAGCGGAGCACCATCAAACTGCTATATGTGCCTTTTACTTAAGGACGGTCAAGGAAATGAATACTCAGCCTCTTATCCTTTAAGTGCGGGTTTAAGCAAAGAAATTAATGTTTCTGCATATGAATCAGGATATTATTGGTTTGAAAAAGAATTAGAATCGGGAAGCCGCGACGTTATCGCAAGCAACCCGTTATCTCTGGATGCTCAGCAAAGTGATCTGTCTGTAATCCCAACAGGAGACTATAGCGTTTACAGTACTTTGACGATACTAACAATTTTGAGCTTGTCTTTATTCATGTATTACTTTTCAACGATAAAAATATCAGGAGGCAAAAAATATGAATAAAAAAACAAATAAAGCATTATCTCTAGTATTTGCAGTTACAACTTTAAGTTCAGTTATGGCGAACACAGTTTCAGCGCTTACTAATATGGACAGAGGGGTAATAGGTCCTCAAGGAATACAAGGGCCTCAAGGAATGCAAGGTCCTCAAGGGATACAGGGTTCTCAAGGCATTATAGGCCCCCAAGGTGCTACAGGAGCCACAGGAGCTACAGGTTCGCAAGGCCCTAAAGGAGATATAGGCCCTCAAGGTCCTGAAGGTGGTCCCCAGGGGGAAAAAGGTGATCCGGGGCCTCAAGGCCCCGAAGGTCCGCAAGGTGAAGCAGGTCCGCAAGGCCCTCAAGGCATTACAGGTCCTCAAGGAGAAGCAGGTCCTCAAGGCCCTCAAGGAGAAGCAGGTCCTCAAGGAGAAGCAGGTCCTCAAGGAGAAGCAGGCCCTCAAGGTGTTACAGGAGCTACAGGTGTTACAGGTGCTACAGGTGCTCAAGGAGAAGCAGGTCCTACAGGAGAAAACGTTACTCAAAGTAATATGTACGCTGTCAATGTCAATACCCTCAGCTCAGAACTATCAATTATTTTAGAAGGAACTAATATTCCACTTCCGGATCATCAACACCTTTCGAACTTTACCGCTAATGATACTAATGATACATTTATAGCTACTGAATCAGGTATATATTTCATTAATTACCAAGTAAATTTAACAGCAGCTATCTCAGTAAACTCCCGCATAAAATTAAATGGCGCTCAAATAGATCAAAGTGTATTAATACCTATAACACAAGAGGATCAATTCAACAACTCATTTATTACTACGTTAAATGCCGGCGATACATTATCTTTAGAATTATATGGCTTCATGGGACCCATCACTTTACAAGCCAGCGGAGCAGGCGCTTCACTAACAGCTATAAAATTAGCATCTCCATTAGTCTAAATATCGTCGATAAAACTTTAGTAAAAATACCCGGAGGTAAAAAATATGAATAAAAAAGCAAATAAAGCATTATCTCTAGTATTTGCAGTTACAATGCTAAGTCGGATTATCGCAGCCACAGCTTCAGCGCTTGATGATCAGAGCAGAGGACTAATAGGTCCTCAAGGAATACAAGGACCTCAAGGAGTACAAGGTTTTCAAGGAGTACAAGGTTTTCAAGGAGTACAAGGTTTTCAAGGAGTACAAGGT
>CAZSYK010000009.1:5511-18973 GCA_964610685.1 uncultured Eubacteriales bacterium | reverse complement strand
TTCAAGGAGTACAAGGTCTTCAAGGAGTACAAGGTCTTCAAGGCGAAGCAGGTCCTCAAGGTGTTACAGGTGCTACAGGTGAAATGGGCCCTCAAGGCATTACAGGTCCTCAAGGTCCCGAAGGTCCTCAAGGCGAAGCAGGTCCTCAAGGCCCTCAAGGCATTACAGGTCCTCAAGGTGTTACAGGCGCTACAGGTGAAATAGGTGCTCAAGGCATTACAGGTCCTCAAGGTGAAGTGGGTCCCACAGGTGCAACAGGTGCCCCAGGACTCGGCACTATCATTCCTTTTGCCTCGGGTTCACCTATTTATATGACAACTTCATCGGATGGTTTATCAGGATATGCTTTTATGTTAGGATTCGGCAGCTCTGCTATCGCTACTGAAGCTTTAGGATCTTCATCATCTATAGATCTTACAGGTGACAATGGAGCCGGAGCTGGTCTCAGCTTCCCCTTTATTATGCCCAGGGACGCAACTATTACCGATATAGCAGCATTTTTCTCAACAACACTAGGGCTTGAACTCACAGGAACCACTGCTACTATAACAGCAGACATATACACTTCTCCAACACCAAATAATACATTTGAAAAACTTACAGGCGCTACCGTTACAGTTACGCCTCAGTTAACAGGTGAGATAACGGCCGGGACTATAAGCTTCGGAAGTGTTTCGGAACTTAATATATTTTTGACAAAAGGAACAAGAGTTATGGTAGTGTTTTCCTCTACTACTGCCGGTTTAAACCTACCTCAAACCATATGCGGAAATGCCAGCGCAAGCTTGTGCATAGTTTAAGCAATAAAAATACCGGGAGGTAAAAAATATGAATAAAAAAGCAAATAAAGCATTATCTCTAGTATTTGCAGTTACAACTTTAAGTTCAGTTATGGCGAACCCAGTTTCAGCACTTACTGATATGGCTAGAGGGGTAATAGGTCCTCAAGGAATACAAGGGCCTCAAGGCGATCCGGGTGCTACAGGTGTTACAGGTGCTACAGGTGTTACAGGTGCTACAGGTGCTACAGGTGAAATGGGTGCTCAAGGAATACAAGGTCCTCAAGGCGATCCGGGTGCTACAGGTGCAAATTTTTCTCCGGGATCCGTTTTCGCAAATAACGAGGGAGAAAACGTATTAATAGCTGTTACCATTAATGCAATAGCACCCATTCCTCTTCCGGACAATCTTTTCATCCTTGGCAATTGCATAAGCGAAGCGGGAAATGCATATTTCACAATAAGCGAAAGCGGAACATATTTAATCTCCTATAATATAAAAACCAGCGTACCCAGCTCTAATTTAAAAGCAGGTATCCAAATAACAAATAATAGCGATTCAACGGCACCGGAAAGTGTAGCATCAGAAAGTGTAGCATATTCTGACGGTTCCACACAACTTTCTCATTTATTTATTCACCAGTTAAGTAGCGGTGACAAAATAAAACTAGTATTATATGGTATTGAAAGTGAAATATTACTAAGCTCTAACGAACCCGGTGCTTCATTGACGCTAGTGAAATTAACTGACGCTTTACCACCTACCTAATTTTATTTAAAACCACATATATTTTAAAAAATAAGCATATCATTTTAAAAGTTTTAAATCGGGCAAAATATATTTATATGTTTTGCTCGATTTTTTCGAGGAGAATCACTGTAATGATTACGATAAGTCTATGCATGATAGTTAAAAACGAAGAAGATGTAATAGGCAGATGCCTAAGTAGCGTTGAAGGCATTGCCGATGAAATCATAATAGTTGATACAGGGTCCACAGACAAAACAAAAGACATTGCAAAGAAATACACAGACAAAATCTATGATTACAAATGGAACTGTAATTTTGCCGATGCTCGTAATTATTCATTTTCAAAAGCCACAAAGGATTACTGGCTCTGGCTGGACGCCGACGACGTGATTCTGGAAAAAGACAGAGAAAACTTAAAAGCTCTTAAAAAAAATCTTGATCTCACAACAGACGTTGTTATGATGATTTATAATCTTTATGATGGTAAATCCGATGATCACACAAATCCTTTGGTTTCATTTTTCAGAGAACGTTTAATTAAAAGAAACCAAGGCATAAAATGGGAAGGCGCCGTTCACGAAGCCATTTCAAGGCATGGGAACGTTATCTACAGAGATGATATAGCTATATCGCACAAAAAATTAAAAACTCGCGATTCCGAAAGAGATTTGAATATATTTCAAAAAATGATACTCAGAGGTGAAACATTTACACCTCGTGATCAATTTTATTATGCACGAGAACTTTATTATCATAAAAAATATAAAGAAGCCATAAAAATGTTTGAAAAATTTTTAAATAACCCCGGCGGATGGGTGGAAAACAAAATTGATGCTTGCATGCATCTTAACTACTGTTACACCGCTTTAAACGAATTTCAAAAAGGACTGCACTCACTATTCAGAAGCTTTGAATATGACATCCCGCGCGCAGAGATATGCTGCGAAATAGGAAAATATTTTTTGAACATAAAAAGTTACCCGCAAGCAATACTTTGGTACGAAACTGCCGCAAACAGTTCTGTAAACAAAGGAAACGGCGGGTTCGTCACCTCAGATTATTACGATTATATTCCAAATTTGCAGCTTTGCGTATGCTACTATAATATCGGAGAATATGAAAAAGCTAAAGAGTGCAACAAAAAAGCTATGAAGGTAAAACCCAATTCAAAGGAATGTGCTTATAATTTAAAGTTTTTTGAAGGGCTGAAAAATTAAGTTTTATATTTATTTTTTACTATCTAACATAAAATAATCATATGTAAGCATAATTATCATTACAGAAAGGAATGCTGAGTATGATAAAAAACACATATAAATTCGAGCTTCCCCCTATCCCCTATTCTTACGAAGCTCTAAGCCCTTTTATCAATGCAGAAACCGTGCACTTACATTACGATAAACATTTTGCAACTTATATCGAAAAACTTAACAAAATTCTGGGAAAATACCCCGCAGCACAAAGCTGGACTCTTTTTAAACTCGTTAAAAATTATTGTCAGCTGCCTTATGAATTTCAAACTCCTGTTAGAAACAACGCAGGCGGGGTTTATAATCATTATCTTTATTTTCAAACAATGATCCCCGGTGAAGGCGAAACTCCAATTGGCAACCTAAAACAAAAAATAGACAGTATTTTCGGATCTTATGAAAATTTCAAAGAGGAATTCAAAAAAACAGCCCTCGAAACATTTGCATCGGGGTATGCCGAATTAACGACCAACCTTAGGGGTGATCTGGAAATACTTTCAATTCCTAATCAAGATACTCCTTTGCCCTGCGATAAATACCCTATTTTGTTAATTGACGTTTGGGAACACGCATATTATCTTCAGTACCAAAACAGAAGAGATGAATATATAGACAAATGGTTTCACCTTATAAACTGGGAAATCGTGGAAAAAAATTATTTGGACATCATCACTTAACAAAAACGCCTCGGGTTAAACCGAGGCGTTTTTGTTGTATCTGTAATTTAAGTATTTAAAAACATTTGATATCGCGAAATTTACAATAAAATATATCGCCATTAAAACTCCATACAAAATAAATATCTGCAAAACATCATGATATTTATTCATAAGTATAGTGACATTTCCGGTAAGCTCTTGAATGGCGGCAACCGACCACAAAAGGCTTGTGTCTTTTACTATGGTGACTGTCTGCGCCGAAAGTGTCGGCAGACATTTGCGAAAGGCCTGGGGTAAAATTATATAAAAAAGGCTTTGAAAATAACTTAGTCCTTGCGAATGCGCGGCTTCAACTTGACCTTCATCAACGGAATTGAGTCCGCCTCGTAAAATTTCAGCTACAGCGGCCGATGAAAAAAGCGTGAAACTTACAATCCCTGTAGCATCTGATTTCAATTTAAATAATAAAAACACAACATATATCCATAACAAATTTGGTATGTTTCTCACAACGGTTATGTAGACAGATGATACGGATTTTAAAAATTTATTTGATGACTGAGTCATGATCGCAAGTCCGGTACCGATCACCAAGCTGGGTATCAGCGAACATACGACCGTAAACAAAGTTTTCCCCAAACCGCTCATTATAAAAATAAAATTACTGTATGTAAAAATTCCGGTCATCATTAACCCTCACTTTTAAAACTTACTTTAAAGATTTTTCAACTTTCCTCAGCATATAGCCTACAGGGAAACACAAAAGAAAATAAAGCACACCTATAAACACATACGCAGGCCCGTAATAAAGATTTTCACCCGACCAGGAATTTGCGACAAACATTATGTCAGCTCCGGAAATTATTGAAATTACGGACGTATTTTTTATAAGAGTAACAATTTGATTTGTCAGCGGGGGTAAAATGAATTTAAAAGCCTGAGGCGCAATAACATGGCACATCGATTGCCAATAATCAAGCCCTTGAGAATATGTTGCTTCGAATTGCCCGGCATCCACAGAAATTATTCCGTTTCGCACAACTTCTGTAATATACGCGCCATGATACAAACCCACACCAATTATTCCTATAACCGTTACATTTAATTTAACACCCAAAAGCGGCAAACAATTAAACAAGAACAGTACTTGAATTAACAGCGGGGTGTTTTGTATAAATTCCACGTATATTTTAATTATTCGCGGCAAAACTTTTAAATCACTTGTTAAAATCACGCCAAATAACAACCCGAGAAAAAGCGCCAGAAACAACGCGCCTAAAGAAATAAGAAATGTATACTTAAATCCTTGCAAAAACCAGCCTACATCACTAAACAATGCTTCCCACTTAAAAACGGCGAAGGGACCCGATTCTAAAAAAATAACATTCACATCCTAACAAATCTTTTTACAGTTAATAAAAAAAGGAAATTTAAAAATACCCCGATTCCAGATTCCATTTTTTTAACAAATCACGAAGCGTACCATCGATTTTAATTTCATCGATGATTTTATTAAGGTAATCACAAAAATCTTTATTTTCAAGCTTACACGCTATCCCGTATTCCTGCTTACAGATAAGATCGTCCAAAATAATACTGTTTTCATCGCTATAACCGAACAAAATAGATTTATCAGCGCTAAAAACATCTATTCGACCGGTTGCAAGCGCGGTTTTGAGTTCATGATAACTCGTGTATTCCGCAAATTTTAAATCCATGCCTGATTCCTGCGCCTTTTTTTGCAAGCACGTTTTTGTGGGAGTAGACTGCGATACACCTATAATTTTACCTGCAAAATCGTTAATGGATTTTAAATTTGAATTCTTGTTAACCAGAAAACCTATGTAATCAATGTAGTAAGGAATGGTAAAGTTATAAGACTGTTTCCGCTTTTGTGTTATTGTAAACGTTGCTATAACAAAATCCAGTTCATCATTATCCAGAAGAGGGCCTCTTGTTTTGGGAGTTATAGGTCGAAATTTTATCGCTTTTTCGTTTCCCAAAATCTTTTGAGCAACAACGCGGGCTAAATCCGGTTCAAAACCTTCCTCGCAGTTGGTTTCGGGATTTAAATAACTGAATTTCGGCATATCCACTTTTATACCGACGCTAACATATCCCTTGTTTCTTATATCTTTAATCTTTTTGCATTCATTTGAACCCCAAGAGTTTTCAGCGTTATCTAAAAATTCTTTGTTACTTTTACTGTTAATTTTAAAAAAGAACATAAAAACCAGACACAAAATTACAGGCAATATCAAAAACCAAATTAATTTTTTCACATGTTTTTCTCCTGTCACCTAACAATTTTACTTAAAAACTGTTTTGTACGGTTATGCTGCGGATTTTCGAAAAAGTTGAATGATTCGCCCTCTTCAAGAATCTCCCCGTTATCCATAAATATAATTCTGTCAGCGATTTGCTTTGCAAAACTCATCTCATGTGTAACGATTATCATTGTTATGTCTTCATTTGTAAGCTTGGTAATTACATCTAAAACTTCCTGCATCATTTCGGGGTCAAGCGCAGAAGTGGGTTCATCAAACAGCATGACCTTAGGGTGCATGTTGAGCGCTCGAGCAATCGCCACTCTTTGCTTTTGCCCTCCTGAAAGCTGACCGGGATATGCATCGGCTTTATCTTCAAGCCCAACCTTTTTAAGATAAAACATTCCGCTTTTAATTGAGTCTTCTTTTTTGATTTTCTGGACTTTTATAGGAGCAAGCGTTAAATTTTCAATAACAGTTTTATGAGGATATAAATTAAAATTTTGAAAAACCATTGAAACAGATTGTCTTACTTTATTAATCGCAACGCCCGGAGCCGTAAGTTCAACGTTATCTATAAAAATTTTACCAGATGACGGCTTTTCCAAAAAATTAACGCATCTTATAAGCGTGCTTTTACCCGAACCCGAAGGACCAAGTATCACTACCTTTTCACCCTGAGAAACCTGCAAATTGATGTTTTTTAAAATATGTAAATTACCGAAATACTTTTCGAGATTAAAAATTTTTATCATAATATCCACTAACCAAGCTTTATTAATTGGTTATATGTTTACCTCACTCCCCCGCCAAAATAAATTCGTTCAAACTTTCACTGTACATTATAATAACTTTTTGAAAAGTAGTATATAAAAAAATTGTATATTTTAACAATTTCAAATAACTAACTTATTTGTACCTCTCTTATTAATATGCGTTTCATTAAGTCAACATAATAATTTTTTGGTTTCCATATGATACTGTTTCCCGGGAAACATGTGAAAAATTAAAAATTGTTATAAATTTATGTAATTATCAAACAATAAAATTTGATTAATTGACTTTGTTGTGTTAACATATTATAATTTTAGCTAATTGAGAGCCTGAATATTATTCTTTAATTTGAAAGGGGATAATTTATGAATTACAAACTACAGTTAGTACTGATAAAAATACTTGACGACGAAAAGCTATCGCAAGATTTCTTTAACCTGGATAGCATGGATGACATGTATGAGTTTTGCCAAAAAATCGGCACAGGATATAACGAAGAAGAATTTGACGAAAGCATTGCGGAATTAATTAGCTATTTAAATCATCCCGGCATAGATAAATTAAATGAAAAAGAACTTAACCTAGTCGCCGGAGGATTTAATGCAAAAAACGCATTGTCCAAAACAATTGCAAGCGTGCTCTCTGCTCTTGCCATAGGTTCCGCAACAGGTCTTCCGAGTGCTTTCGCGGCAAACACTTCGCCCACTCAGCCCGATAGCTCGGCAGTCGGATTTACGGAAAAAATATCCGATAAATGGAATAAGACAAAAGAAGCGTTATCAAATTTTTATAAAAATCACAAAAAAGCCGTCTGGATAATAGTAGGTACCGTTGCCGCACTTACGGCAACAGCCGTAATCGCTTATGTAGGCTACAATAAATATCAAAAACATATGGAAGAAAAAGCAAAATTGAAAAAAGATCTTGAAGCATTAAAACAAGAAAAAGAAA
The DNA here is from genome assembly GCA_964610685.1 of uncultured Eubacteriales bacterium. Taxonomy (GTDB): domain Bacteria; phylum Bacillota; class Clostridia; order Oscillospirales; family Acutalibacteraceae; genus UMGS1491. The sequence continues at coordinate 11,542 of CAZSYK010000009.1, read as the reverse complement.
GATTAGAAGCCGCGAACAAAGAAATTCAGGAAGAAAAAAACAAAGCAACAGCAGAACTAGCCGAAGCTCAGCAGCAAGCAAAAGAAGCGGCGCAACAAGCTAACACGTCAAAAGAGCAAAAAGAAGCGTTAGAATCAGAAAAAGCCAGAATCGAAAGTCAGCTTAAAGAACTGGAAGAAAAAGACGAAGCTTCAAATCAAGAAAAAGAAGCGCTAACCGCTCGGCTGGGAGAAATCGCAGAACAATTTGAAGACGCTCAGCGAGCAGCCACGCAAGCGGATGCCAACGTTCAGGAAGCTCAAAAAAGAGCAGATGAAGCTCAAGGCAGCATAGAGAGGTTAACAGGCGAAATTAGCGATTTGCAGGCAAAAAGCGAAAGAGACCAGCAAAAACTCCAAGCTGAAATTGATAAGGTAACGCAAGAAAGAGACAAAGCAAAATCCGCACTTAAACGCGCAACAGATAGCACAAAGGCCAATAAAAAAGAGTTGCTTCAAAAACAAGCAACAATAGATGATAACACAAAAAAACTTGCCTCAGCAGAAAAGGCTGCCCAAATTTCCGCAGAAAGAGAAAGAGCTTTAAATGATCAAATAGCTAAAGCTGAAGAACAAAAAAAAGCGCTTGAAGTACAAAAAAGTGATTTGGAAGAAAAACTTACCACACTACAAGCAGAAGCGTCTCAAAGTGCTGCTTTAGCTAAGGAGACCGCTGAAAGCAACGCGGGCATAGAAGATGCAACCAAATCAAAAATATCAGATGCCGCAAAATTGTTAATTACCGCTCAATCAATGCAAGGCATTGCCGATGAACAAGATATGAACAGACAACTTCTACAGTACGCGCAAGAACTCCAGAGCTCTGAAAATGAAGATGCACTTCAAATAGCTAATATGATTCGCCAAAGAATGGATCTCAAGCACCAGCTTCATGAAGCAAGTGACAGATTAGAACAAGCAAACGGAAAGGCAACCCATCTTGCCGGAGAGCTAGAAACTGCTCACCAAGAAAAAATCAGGGCAGAAGACACAAGAAAGGCAGCAGAAGATGCGAAAGCTCAAGCGGAAGCCGCACAAAAAGCAGCATATGAGGAATTATCCAGGGAAAAAGAAAACGTTCAAAATTTAACAACACAACTGGTTTTAAAAGAACAAGAAAGAGCAGCCGCAGTGAATTTTGCTCAAGAAACCGAGATAAGTTTTGGTAACATTCAGCAGCAGTTCCGTGCTCAAGAAACAACAATGACCGAACGCATTAGAACATTGGAAGAAACTATCCTTCAAAAAGATGCCGGCGGAGTATCGAACCAAAGTCAGTTAGCACCTGCAGCAACCGAAGCCCAACCACAGCAATCACAAGAAAAACAACAAGACGTGGAAATGACGGATTCCGCATTTGCATTTTCACCTCCGACTGCACCTGCTGCACAGGAACCTGTAGCTCCTTCGGAGCAAACTCAACCGCCTGCATCTGAACCTTTTGTCTTTTCATCGGAGGTAGCGAAAAATCCTGCCGACGCAGAGATGACCCAGGCTACTACCGATATCGTTATGAAAGAACCACACAGCGGCTCGCAACCCCGTACAAATGTAAAATTGAAGAGTAAAACAAAAGAAGAACTGAAGGCAAAAGAGGAAGAGAAAAGACTAGAATCGCAAAAAGATCTAAGAGAAAAAAAGCAAATGGAATCCAGAGCGGAAAGTGCTGAACAAATGAAAGATCAACAACAAAAAGAAGCCGCAAAAGAAGGCACCAAACCGGCAAAACGAGGATTCTGGTCTTGGATTACCCGTCGTTAACAATAATAAAATATATTAAAAAGCTTAAAACACCTTAAAATTTCGGGTGTTTTAAGTTTTGCGAAAATATTAAAATATATTTTTTGATTTATCGTAAAGCAAGGTTTGCACAAACAGCTATAGATGGGTATAATAATAAAAATTTCACATAATTACAGGAGATTATTTATGAACGATAACTTGCTGGAGTTTCATCACATAGGAGTACCCACCGATAAAAAATTGCCAAACGAACTATACAGCAGCCTTTATAAAATGTATACTTCAGACGGTAGCAATCAAGACATTCATATACAATTTCATCGTTTTGATGAAGGCTCAAGCCTAGATAAACGCATCCAAAATTCTATGCATATTGCATTTAAAACAGATGATATCGAAAAATACATCAGTAACAAAGAAGTAATAATGCCTTTATATGAACCATTTAAGGGGTATAAAGTCGCCATGGTTTTGCTTGACGGAATACCTATTGAAATTATTGAGACATCACTTAGCGAAAAAGAAATTTGGGAAGATGACCACTCAGGAAGCGTGCTTTACCCTAACGAAAATCATACATGGTAATTTAAACCATAAAAATTTACAAAATTTAAAATTAATTACAATCATACCCATATGTTTATTATAAAAAACATATGGGTATATTTATATTATATTGCCAGATTATAGGTGTTTTAAATGATCAAAATTTACTTTTCAACAGATTAATTAAAAGGAGTTAAAAATTCAATGAAAAAATCAGGATCTCAAAAAATATTAAAATTAATCTTGGTCTTGCTGATTATCATCTATCCTTTTATGCCGTTAAGCAATAGTTTAAATCCGGTTAGCGCAGAGAATGCACACGATTTGATTTTAGCTGTAGATCCCACAGGTTCAGGAACCATTTCGGGGTACAAAAATTATAATCAATTTCAAACAATAACCTCAGGCGAAAAAGTGCCGGTGTATACCCCCATAACTATCAAAGCCGCTCCGACAACAAGCAGTCACGAATTTGACCACTGGGAGTTCCCCGCAGGTTTTGCATATGACGAAGATGGGAAGCAAGCAATATTCACAATGCCTGATTATCCTTTAACTGTTAAGGCTCACTTTGTGGAAGCAGATGTTGCGAACACTTTAAATTTAGCAGAATCTTTGCCAGGCTCGGGAACTCTTTCAGGGTACAAAAACAATGATCCATCTCAAATAGTAACTTCGGGTGAAAAAATATCTCTGTATGCTCCTGTAAACATCATAGCCACTCCTGCGAAAGGCTATGCGTTTGATCACTGGAGATTTTCGGCCGGTGCCGAATCACCGGATTATGTTACGGGAGGGCTCACAACCAATAACTTGTCACTTAACATGCCCGATTATCCTGTAACTGTTACTGCGCACTTTGTGGAAACAGAATTTGTGGAAGCAGAAGTTATAAACACCTTAAACGTAGTGACAGACCCTTCAGGATCCGGAACAATTTCAGGGTACAAGAACAACGATCTGCTTCAACCAATAACTTCAGGCGAAGAAATACCCGGAGGTACTCCCATAAAACTCGATGCCACGCGCGCAAGCGGCTATGTGCTTGATCACTGGGAATTCCCTGAAGGTTTTAAATATGAACAAAATGGCGAACACGTAGCATTTACAATGCCTGCAATGCCCTTAACCGTTACAGCACACTTTAGAAAAGCGGTGAAAGCAAACGCTTTAACTTTAATAGCAGATCCTTCAGGATCCGGAACAATTTCAGGGTACAAGAACAACGATCCGTCTCAAATAATAACTTCAGGTGAAGAAATACTTGAAGGTACTCCCATAAACCTTATAGCTACACCCACAAGCAACTATACATTTCATGAATGGAGATTTATTTATGAAGGCGGTTCTTCGAATTACGCTACACCACAACCCGCATCGGGTGATCTGGCGATCAGAATGTATGACGTGCCATTGACTATTATCGCAAATTTTAATAGCACAACGGACAACACCCTTACTTTTGCGGTGGATCCGTTAGGAAGCGGAACAATTTCAGGGTACAAGAATTATGACCCGTCTCAAATAGTGACTTCAGGCGAAAAAATAAGTTGGAATACTCCTGTAAAGCTCACTGCCACACCTGCAAGCGGGTATATGTTTGACGGCTGGCAAATGAACGTTGACGATAATCTGCCAAAGCGCGTAGAAAAGCATCCGGCCAACATGATGGAAATTTTAATGCCCTCTCAATCCGTAACTGTTACTGCCATATTTGTGGAAAAGGGAGCTACAAACGCTTTAACATTAGCGGTAGATCCTGCAGGATCCGGAACAATTTCGGGATACAAAAACAATGATATGTCTCAAACAATAACTTCAGGTGAAGAAATTGAATATGGTGCCCCAATAAACCTCAGAGCTACTCCCATAAGCGGATATGTTTTTGACCACTGGGAATTTCCTGAAGGTTTTGAGTATGATAACAGTGGTAATCAAGTGATATTTCCAATGCCCGAAGTTCCTTTAACCGTTATCGCACATTTTAAGGAATCACCTGTAATTCCGACAAGTTACAGCTTAACCTTAGAAACATACCCTATCGAAGGGGGAATTATTAAAGACGCAAGCGACAATGTGGTTACTCCCGGAGTCATAAACTATAATGTAGGCTCTCAAATAAGCTTTACAGCTGAGCCTAAACCGGGTTATAAGTTCAAAAAATGGATCGGAAATTACATCAATGATCAAAACACTCAGAACATTCATTTTGCGATGCCGAATCATAATGTAAAACTTGACGCAATTTTTGAAAAAGAAAACGCAGAGCCGATAGTTCCGAAAACATCCGATAATTTCAATATACATCCCTACACTACAGTAATGCTCTTATCTGCCGGACTTTATTTTCTGTTGAAGATTTCAGGCAAAAAAGATACCAAAAGATACGAGGCGTAACTATAAGCAAAGTAATCAGAAATTTCGGCAACATATCAAAATATTGTAGCAGCTATAAATAAAGCGTTACTTCACTTAAACCCATATGTTTTTTGTAATAAACATATGGGTTTTATTAATTATAAATTTTTCACATTATATATTGACAAATTTTAAGTATTTTGTTATATTTTGTATATAAACCGTTTTTTCGACAAATTACTTAAAGGAGGACTAAAATCTGATGAAAAAACCAGAGTTTCAAAAAATAGCCAGATTACTTATGGTGTTATTATTTATGCTTTACCCATTTATTCCGCTAAGCAATAATTTAAACTCAGTTAAAGCGACGGCAAGTCCTATTTTGACTTTTTCGGCAAATTCGGAGAGTTCAGGAACTGTTTCGGGAACTGTCGATGGTGACTCAATAACCTCAGGCGATGAGATTTCTTATGATACGTCAGTAACTCTTACGGCTGAACCAAGCCTCGGCTATGTACTGGAAAGCTGGGAATTCCCTGAAGATTTTGAATATAACCAGAACGGTAATCAAGTGACGTTTCCAATGCCTGAAATGCCCCTAAGTGTTACGGCACACTTTCAGTTAGCAAGCAACACTTTAATTTTTTCGGTGAGTGAGGAGGGCGGCGGAACAGTTTCGGCGAACGTGGAAGAACAATCGGTGCCTTCGGATGTTGAAGTTCCATTTGGTTCCGAATTAAATATTACAGCTACTCCGTCAGATGGTTATATGTTTGACCACTGGACATTTGACCCCGGTGGAGATGATCAACGGTATGCTGTTGTAAATGGCAATGAATTAACACTTACCATGCCTGATTCTCCTGTAACTATTACAGCGTACTTTGTGGAAGTGCCGAATAATACTTTGACTTTAGCGGTGGGAGCCTCGGGCTCGGGAACAGTTTCAGGGTACACGAACAATGATCCTTCCCAAACAATAACTTCGGGTGAGAAATTTAATACTCACGCTCCCATAACCCTAACAGCCACTCCATCGGACGGTTATGAATTTGACTACTGGGAATTTAATCCCCGCGGTGAAGGTGATAAACCGGGTTACGTTACAAGTGAGATAGACACCGGTACGTTAATAATTGAAATGCCTGATTCTCCTGTAACTATTACAGCTAATTTCAAATTAAGTAGCGTTATCAATCCTGATGTGCCTGATGTGCCTGATGTGCCTGATGTGCCTGATACGCCTGATACGCCTGATACGCCTGATACGCCTGATGTGCCTGCACCATCCGATACGCCTAAAACATCTGACGATTTCAGTGTATACCCATATATCACAACGATGC
>CAZSYK010000009.1:2267-5411 GCA_964610685.1 uncultured Eubacteriales bacterium | reverse complement strand
GATACGCCTAAAACATCTGACGATTTCAGTGTATACCCATATATCACAACGATGCTTTTGTCCGGCGGACTTTATTTCCTGTTAAAAACTCCTCGAAAAAAAGATGCCAAAAGATATAAATAATAACAATCATATCTATTAAAATTTTAGATAATATTTCAAAAAACTTTACAATAACAAGTGAAATAAATATCCTCCATTATATGTTTTGGTGGATGTTTATTTTTTATAATCATAAAATTTCATATAATTTTCAACAATATTATTTACAATATCAATTATTTGTGTGAATATATTACTATTAATAAATTTAGGAGGCGTAAATATGGAAGAATTAGAGTTGGAAGCTTTAGAAAATGTTGCGGGAGGTTTTGAAATTGATAAAAATAAAATAGATTTATTAAAAAAACAGGGCAAACTAAAAATATCAGGGTTAAATATACAAGTAAAATGTCCTGAATGCAACAACGGTTGGATCAATGTATCACTAATTAACCGCAGTGGTACATGTAGCAATTGCAAAAGATATTTTGATAAATCTTCCGTAGACAAGTATAAAAGCAAATTTGGTTTTTAATAATACTGGAAGTATATACTTATAAAGCGTTGGTTTAAAGTTACATAAACTAAGGAGGATGTAACCAATGAAACTAAGGTTTATGGCGTTACGAGCATTTTCTGCATTTTTATCTTTAAGCCTGCTTTATTCATATGCTTTCCCGGGAAAGTTCCGAGGAAAAAATTTAGAAAAATCCGGTCATTATATCCTTAAGGGAGATTATGATGTAGACGGTCAAACAGTAACACACGGCGGTGCGAAAACACTTTCCTCCAATATATCCGGTCAAAATGTGGTATTGGCTCAAAACGGCGGAATACTTCACATGGATAATGTGGCTCTTCACAAAACAGGAGATTATACTGACAGCAATGGCTCGGATTTTTACGCGGTTAACTCAGTTGTAGCTTCTGAAAGTGCGAGTAAAATTTATCTTAGCAATGCAAATGTCGAATCTAAAGCACAAGGCGCCAACAGTTTATTCGCTTCGGGCGAAAATTCCAAGATATGCGCTTATAAAATAAAAACAAACAGCACAAAAAATTCTTCAAGAGCAGTAAGCGCTACTTACAACGGAACCGTTATAGCATCCGACATTGATGTTTTCACGCAAGGCGATTGCTCCCCCGCTATCTCGGCAGATCGCGAAAACGGGAATATTTCGGTAAATAATTCGCGCATTATAACGTCAGGAAGGAGTTCACCTCTTGTTTATTCTACAGGAATTGTTGAACTAGACACATTAAGCGCCGAATCAGCAAATTCATCGTTAGTGGATGTAGAGGGTTCCGGCTCCGTAAAAATAAAAAACTCCCTTTTAACAGGGGCAAACTCTAAAGCCGAAGAACCAATTTATAATGGAATTATGTTATATCGGATAGGCTCTGATGATTCAAATAAAAGTACGGCAAATTTCGAGGTATCAGACAGTACGCTTACATCGCACATTAAAAGCGGGACTATGTTTTACGCTACCAACACAACAGCCAACATAACCCTGCAAAACACAAAGCTTGATTTTAACTCCGAAAAATGCCACTTAATTTATGCCGCCGGAAATAACGGAGCTAACGGTTGGGGCAGCATTGGTTCGAACGGAGCGGACGTTACGTTCTCGGCTACCGATCAAGCTCTTTCGGGCAATGTTTTGTGCGATGGAGTAAGTACGGTTAACATGTATCTTAAAAACAGCGAATGGACAGGCACAACCATAAACGATACCACTTACAAAGGTCGCGGAAAAGGGATTAATTTATACCTCGGGGAAGGCGCGGTTTGGAATGTGGGCGCACCTTGTATAGTTAACAATTTATATGTTTCAAAAGGAGCTAAAGTAAACGGCTTGGAGAATGTAGTTGTTAGGGAAACGGAATATTACAACTATAACGGAAGCGGGATTAAATCCGCTGATGATTTTACCATAGATCGCGGTGATTTTAATTCATATTATAATATTTCGGAAGAAATAAACCGGGAGGAAGAAAAAGAGATTTCACCGGAAGATAACCCGCTCAACACAACTTACGATTCAAACACATCACCCGACTATAAAACATTCTACATTGCTACGGGAGTAGCTGTAGCGGTTATTTTAGCAGGTATTATTATTTGGGTGATTAAGAAAAAGCCAAGAAAATTAAATGATAAAAAATAATATATCTTTTTAAAAATTTAATCCTAAAACCAAAGAAGCATTTAATCAATTAAGATTACTTGCTTTTTTATTTATATGATTTTTGGGTAATTTCAGACATCTCCTAACAAGCCTTTATTAACAATTATTAAGGTACGTTTATATTATGTAATAGTGCCCCATAAAATTAAGATAAAAGTTAGGAGTGAAATAAATGTCATCATGTAGTAATCGTTTTAACTGCAAAACACTGGCGTTTTTACTGTTAGGACTATTAACCATCATATTTTTCATATTCTTTATAGTTGAAGTAACAACTCCGGCACCAACATTAGGCGGAATTCAAGTCGAAGAAGTCGGCGGTGCAGGAACTGCTATTCCTGTCGGAGGTAATGTTATTTTTGATACAACGCTGAACACTCAAAGTGATAATATAGTTTATAACAGTGCCACCGGAGAATTTACTATCACCCAGCCGGGAAATTATTATATTGACTGGTGGGTAGCAACTGACGGTGCAGGTGCCTCCACAACTGTAGATTTTACGCTTGAAGTTAACGGAGTCCCCTATTCTACAGCCTCTTCTCCGATAGTAACAGGGCAATTATCAGGCGAAGCACTGGTAACCGTAACCACTGTTCCTACCACAATTACACTTGTAAACACTACCACTGCTCCTGTGGTTCTCGCAGCCACACCTGTACAGGCAGACCTGGTTATTTTAGAATTAAACAGCTAAAAATTTTCAAACGAAACAAAAAGTATCACGTTACTTATTTCGTAAGCAAAAAGAAAACAGAGACCTTCTTAATCGAAGGTCTTTATTTTTGCACCAGAAGTGTTCCGTAACAAAAACCCGATAACCAGCAGCTTAATATTTAAATTATTAATTTTCGGCGCGTCGTAACATCTATTTACTAGCATGTATACCCGTATATTTATATTATCCTCG
>CAZSYK010000009.1:0-2257 GCA_964610685.1 uncultured Eubacteriales bacterium | reverse complement strand
AATGATGACCAATAGAATCAAAATATAAGTTGGGAGTGGTATAAATGTCATCATGTAATAATTGTTTTATAGGTGGAATTCAAGTCGAAGGAATCTGTCTCGGTGGAAGTGATATTGATAACGAAAATAACGTTGTTTTCAATAAAATATTAAACGTTCAAAGTGATAACATAAGCTATGACAGCACCACAGGAGAATTTACTATCACCAAACCGGGGAATTATTATGTTGACTGGTGGATAGCAGTAGTATCTAACGGTGGTACTTCCGCCACATCTGTAAATTTTACGATTAAAGTTAATGGAATTTCCTATTCTACCGCATCTTCTCCGGCATTAACAGGGCAATTATCGGGCGAAGCACTGGTAACCGTAACCAATACTCCCGCAATAATTACACTTGTAAACACTACCGGTAGCACGGTATCTATCCCAGCAACATTACCCGTACAGGCAAACATGGTTATTGCTGAAGTAGTACGTTAAAAATTTTCAAGTTAAGTTAAATAAAAGGGTGCTGTGCTTTTTATTTAATGGCTAAAGGTAAAAACAAAGACCTTCGTGATCGGAGGTCTTTATTTTTGAACAAAAATGTTCTGTAATAAAACATCAATAACCCAGAACTTAACATTTCAGATATTAATTCTCGGCATTCCCCATCATACCTTCATTAACACTTACTCACACATACTTATATTATGTAATAATGCACTCAATAAAATTAAAATAAAAGTTAGGAGTGAAATAAATGTCGTCGTTTAGTAATCGTTTTAACCTTAAAACACGGGCGGTTTTATTGCTAGGACTTTTAACCGTCATATTTTTCATATTCTTTGTAATTCAAATAGCAACTCCGTCACCAACATTAGGAGGAATTCAAGCTGAGCAAACTGATGCCTCAGATACAGTACTTCCCGCAGGGGGGAAAGTTATTTTTAATACGGTACTGAATGACCAAAGTGATAACATAAGTTACAATGCTACCACAGGAGAATTCACTATCACTAAACCCGGCAACTATTATGTTGACTGGTGGGTAAATGCATTAAATCCACGTGTTCTACCGCTGAGTTTAACTTATTCAATTGCAGTTAACGATGTTCCATATTCTTCCGCCTCTTATCCCCCTACTGAACTATTACGAACACAATTGTCAGGTGAAACATTGGTAACTGTAACCATGGTTCCCACAACAATTACACTTATAAATGCTACAGGTTCTGCTGTAATTATCCCAACAGCACCGGTACAGGCGGACATTGTTATTGCTGAAGTAACACGTTAAAAATTTTTAAGATAGGAGTGAAATAAATGCCGTCATGCAATAGTTGTTTTAACCTTAAAACACTGGCGGTTTTACTGTTATGGCTTTTAACCGTCATATTTTTCATATTCTTTATAATTCAAACATCAACACCTGAATCAATGTTGGGCGGAATTCAAGCTCAGCGCACCAACGCCACGGGAACAATAATCCCTATTGGAGGAAATGTTATTTTTGATACGGTATTAAATGATCAAAGTGATAACATAAGTTATAACAGTACCACAGGAGAATTCACTATCACTAAACCCGGCAACTATTATGTTGACTGGTGGGTAAGCGCAAGGAGCGAGGAGGGCAGCTTATATACAGCTTTTACACTTGAAGTTAACGGAGTCCCCTATTCGACCGCCTCTTCTCTATCTGGAATAGAGCAATTGTCAGGTGAAGCACTGTTAACCGTAACCACTGTTCCAACAACAATTAGGCTTGTAAATACTTCAGATGATCGTGTAATTATCGGGGCACTTCCGGTGCAGGCAAACATTGTTATTGCGGAAGTAACACGTTAAAAATTTTTAAGTTAGGAATGAAATAAATGTCATCGCATAATAATCGTTTTAACTTAAAAACAATGGTGTTTTTAATGTTAGGACTGTTATCCATTGTATTTTTCGTATTCTTTATAATTCAAATAGCAGCTCCGACACCAACGTTAGGCGGAATTCAAGTTGAGTTGCTGAATTCCGGTGGAGTAATTTCCCCTGAAGGGAGTGACGTTATTTTCGATACGGTATTAAATGATCAAAGCAAAAACATAAGCTATAATGAGGCTACCGGAGAATTTACTATTACCAAACCCGGAAACTATTATGTTGACTGGTGGGTAAGCGTAACTGGTATAATAGGCGGTCCCTATACAGCTTTTACACTCGAAGTAAATGGCACACCATATTCTACTGCATCTTCTCCACGAAGAACAGCACGAATAACA
>CAZSYK010000008.1:16269-45610 GCA_964610685.1 uncultured Eubacteriales bacterium | reverse complement strand
GCTTGGTCCAGATAGATGATTACTCACGACAGAATTCGGCTTATCGGTCTACTCTATCTTAAAATAAAAAATTAAAAATATATCTATTATTTAAAAATAGGTATATTTTTTAACAAAATTTTATTTAGATAAACTTGACAGATTAATTCAAAAAGTTTAATGTTAATTATGTAATTTAACAAAAGGAGGTATGCGCTATGAAACTTAATGAAAATGAACTTGATAAAGTAGCAGGCGGAAAAATCGCAGAAACTAAAGAAGGGAAATTTATTTTAATGCCCCCTAACGCGAAAGAATTCACAACAAAAGAAGAGGCTGAAGAAGCAGAAAAAAATTTTTTAAATTCTCGCCATGATCATGGTCATCATTTCGGACATCATTTCGGTCACCGCTTTAATCATCACAATGCGAAAGACGCCATTCCGGCAGTAGAACCAGCTCATAATCCTATAGAAGAAACAGAACCGATAAAACCTGAGTAGTTAAAATAACAGCATAATAAAAAAGCTACCGAATTTTATTCGGTAGCTTTTTTATTATGATTTAAACTTATTTATAAATTTTAAATCATACAACTCGAGATTTGAAAAGTATTCCGTCTAAATGATCATTTTCATGGCAAAATGCTCTTGCTTTAAGTGCCTTTCCTTTATACTGAACCTCTTCGCCTTTTCTGTTTTGTCCTTTAATCGTAACAAACATAGGTCTAATAACGACACCGAATTGCCCCGGGCAAGACAAGCAGCCTTCTTCCCCTCTTCGTTTACCGGTTGCTTCTACGATTACAGGATTAACGAGTTCTATATCTCCATCACCTACATTGACAACAAAAACACGTTTCAAAATTCCTACCTGTGGCGCAGCTAATCCCGCCCCTTTTTCCGCCTTCATCGTTTCAAGCATATCGTCAATTAAAACACCAAGATTTTCATCAAATTTTTCAACTATTTTACATTTTTTGTAAAGTATCGGTTCGCCTTCTTTTAAAATATTTCTAATAGCCATTAAAAATCACCTCGACCGAAAACATTTATTTATATCTTAACATGATTTCATATGAATTTCAATAAAATCAAGCGGGTGGTGACCCTCCATAGCGCTCATACCAACATCGGGGCATTAAGGGGCTGCTCGCTGTTGTTGCCTGCGCGGTATCAACCATACGACTTTCTTCCGCTCTAACCTTGCGCGCAACTACCACTGTTCTAAAATTTTCGAACTCATAAGAACATGTCGAAAGAGTAAGTAATTGATCATTTTCATCAACATCTACAGGAATATCTATAAGTGAACGAGCACGAACTTTACTAACAAAATCTAAAAAATCGCTCGCACTGCTAAAATCCGGAATCAGATAATTAAAAATAGCACCCTGTTCCGGCATCGTATTTGTTTTAAAAACAGAAATTATTTTCCAATCATCGGATTTTGTGATACTATCAAACTCCATTATCGGGTTTTTCTTATAAAATTCTACATCTGAAAATTTCAAAAGGTCAGCAAACATTTGCCCGTCGTGCATATGATGACCATGAACTATAATATTTTTAGAATCTGTACCAAGCTTACAGTTGCTGTCTATGAATATGCTACCATAGCGGGATGACTCTTTTTTATAATTATGATTTAAATAAAATTCAGGATCATCTTCTTTTTGAAGCACCGGATAATCAATTCGCGTACCGCTGATAAATAACCACGCTTTTATATCACTGTTTATTTCCAAAAGAGATTTAAATCTATCGTCGACCGAAATGTCGTTTTCATGATAAATATTCTTTACTTCCTGATTGGATTTATTTAAAAAATATCGATCGATTATCAGCGTTTTAAAAAGTATTCCCGAGCAAACAGCAAAAATGATTATTGACAGTCCTCTAAGTATTTTTCTAATAATTAACATCCTTTCTGTTTATTATTCCTATGAAAGAGAATGCACAACGGAAAACAAGAAAGCCTTATGACTTTCCTGTTTAAAAAGCTTTGCGTCGACCACATGAATAAAGTTAATCATCAAATTCAGTAAAATCATCTTGTTCATCCTTGGCAGGTGACTCGGAAGAATTCGATAAACTTTCTCCGCATTTTGTGCAGTAAGAAGATCCTTCCTCGTTTTGACTACCGCAAGATTTGCACAAAATTTTATTTTTCATGGAAGCAATTTGCTTTTTCAATTCTTCAATCTGAAGATTGAGATTGTCTATTTGAGCTATTCCCGATCTAATTTCTGATTCTATATCGCTATCATTTTTTTCGCTGTGATAAACAGTTTTACCTAAATTTTCAAACTCTGCTTTGAGATCTGATTTAAGCTCGGCTAATTTTATGTTGAGTTTAGAAACATCCACAAATTGTCCTGCTTTTTCACCCAGTGCATCGACCGCAACCTTGGCTTTAACGAAAATATCTTCAAACACTCCCATTAACACTCATCTCCTAATTTATATTTTTCATATATTATAACCAAAAAACCCCAAAAGTACAAACCTTTATTTTGAATTTATTTATTATTTAAATTCATTTTCAAATTATACCTCAAAATCATCTGTTATACGATATATTTTATGATTCAAAAATTATATTGTTATAATTATTTTTGGGTTTTTTAAAACTTTTTGAATAAGCAAAATATTTCATGTAAAACTAAACTCTTTTTACAGAAGCGACACCGCTAACTCTTGAAAGATTATTAATAACATAGCAAAGATGCTCTAAGTTTTTTATGCTAAGCGTAACTAACACTAATATTTTGTCGTCATCCGTGATTTTCGAGCTGAAACTTTTAACTTTGAGATTCATAGCAGTTAATTTTCGTGTAAGATCAGTTAAAAGTTCTTCGCGCTCACATGCTTTTATCATAAGAGTTGTATCAAACATTGTAAGGATATTATTTGCCCAATCGGCATGCACCCATCTTTTCGAATCATTTTGGGATTCAAAATTTTCAGGCACATTCTTGCAATCAATTTTATGAATTGATATACCATACCCTTTTGTTATAAACCCTACTATATTATCACCCGGTAAAGGGTTACAGCATTTAGAGAGTTTAATAAAGCAATTGCTCATATTTTCTACTACTACACCGCCGGATTCCTTACCTGCATTAAAAGTTTTTTCATGTTTAGGTACTACTGCAGGTTTTTGCAATGACAAAGGCGACAGTTCTTTTTCTTTTTTTATATACTCATTTTTCAACCTGGGCATAATTCTCCAAAGCTGAATACCACCATAACCTACCGCGGCAAAAAAATCTTCAGTTGTAGCACATTGATTTTTCTTTAGTACCGGCATCAAAAATTCTTCAAGCTTATCTTCGGCAATAAAAATTTTATTTTTCTTAAGTTCAAGTTCAGTTTCGGCTTTCCCCTCAATAATGTTTTCTTCTCGCCTTTCGCGTTTAAACCATTGTTTTATCTTATTTCTCGCCTCGCTGGTTTTTACAATTGAAAGCCATTCTCGCCCCGGGCCTTTGCTTGGGTCTTTAGTACTTAATATGGTAACTATTTCTCCTGTTTTAAGCACATAATTTATCGGTACTATCTTATTATTGACTTTAGCTCCAATCATTCTGTTGCCAAGTTCCGTATGTATTGCATAAGCAAAATCTATAACTGTGGAACCCGTAGGGAGGCTTATAACCCCGCCTTTTGGCGTCAGAACAAATATTTCCTTCGGCACCAAGTCTGATTTAATATTACCCAAAACATCAGTAACATCTTCAACATCTCTGTGATTATCAAGAAGCTTTCTAACCCAAGAAAGTGGTCCTTCAAGCGAATCGTCTTTTGCGGAAACTCCAAGTTTATACTTCCAGTGGGCTGCTATACCGTATTCTGCTGTTCTGTGCATTTCCCATGTTCTTATCTGAATTTCAAACGGTATACTTTCTTTGCTCAAAACCGTTGTATGGAGCGACTGATACATATTAGGCTTAGGAATAGATATATAGTCCTTAAATCTGCTGGGTATCGGCTGAAACATATCGTGCACGATGCCAAAAACATTGTAGCAGTCGTTAATTGTGTTGACTATGATTCTAACCGCATATATATCATAGATTTGATCCATGGTCTTACCTTTAATGAACATCTTTTTATAAATTTCGTTCGCACTTTTAACACGACCTTCAATATACACATCAGGAACAAATTTCTGAATCCTATCCATAATTCTTTTCTTTATCAAATTTATAAACTTTTCTCTGTCATCTTTACGTAGTGCCAGAGAATCTTCGACTTCCGCATAAGCAATTGGATCAAGGCATTTAAGGGAAAGATCTTCAAGTTCATCTTTTATGGTTCTCATACCAAGCCTATGAGCAATTGGTGCAAAAACTTCCATGTTCTGAAGAGACTTGTCCCGGCGTTTTTGAACGTCCATGCATTCAATAGTACGCATGTTCTGAAGCCTGTCGGCGAGTTTTATGATTATAACTCTAATGTCGTGTGACATAGCCAAAAGCATTTTCCGAATATTTTCGGCTTGTTGTTCCTCTCTCGAAGAAGATGGAATTCTTTTAAGCTTGGTCACACCGTCAACCAAGTTAGATATCTCGTCCCCGAATGTTGATCTTATATCGTCACGGTCGAGATTCGTATCTTCGACCACATCGTGAAGAAGAGCAGCGGCAATTGATGGCGTATCCATTCCAAGTTCAACCAATATGTAAGCAACCGATACAGGGTGCAATATGTAGTCGACTCCGGATATTCTTTTTTGCCCGAAATGAGCTTTATAGGCAGTTTTATAAGCATTATCTATAACTTCCAGGTCATAGTTTTTACCGCTTTGGCTTATAAGGTCTAAAAGCTCATCATATGTATGATAGTTAAGTCCTACCGCCATGTTAAGTCTCCCCCTTTCTTGTTCTCCATATCATTTAAAATATACGATTCGCTTAAATTCACTTTATCAGTTACATTTTTGATATATATTTTATATTCATCACCATTCCTGTAAACATTGGCTAATCCTCTTTCTTCCATAACATCTATTACAGTATATATTTTTGCTGTATTTTTATTACCTTTAAATATTCTTTGATTAAGCAAATCTGTTCTTACAGGCCTACTGCTGACAAGTTTCATATACTTGTAAACAGATGCAAAATCTTCGTGTGTAGGTATAAGGAGATTTATTTCTTCATGTGAAAGATTATAATCCAACATAAACTTTTCGTATATCATCTTGCTTTCGATGATATTCTTAAAATCAACATTCGATAATTTTAAATCTATTATTTGAACCGAAACACTTACCACGCCTCTATATTCATTTCTGCTAAGCATTGCTGCAATGTCAAGGACTTCGCCTTCATAATAAAGAAAATCAGCGACACTTTTGTTAAAATAAAGCATTTCAAGATTATTACCTTCATATTCAAAAATCAGCTTTAAATGTTTTCCTTGACCTATCGGTCTTATTTTTTTCAAAGTCATACCGATAAAGCCGAAAACAGGTTCGGGGTTACCGTTACCGAATGGTTTTAGCACATCCAGCTGATTTAAAAGCTTTTCGGAAACCATGTTTGGTTTTAATTTTAAATCAATTATAAGCTTAGGAAATGGGATTTCGGAATTTTTCGAGATTTCACGCACGGATTTTTCGAAATTCTCCACATCAGCCGTTTTCAAACTCATACCCGCAGCCATTGGATGGCCGCCGAACTTTTGCAAATGCTCTGAACATAAACAAAGCAGCTCGCGAATGGAAAACCCTTCCACGCTTCGGCATGAACCTCTCGAATTTTCACCCTCAATAGTTATTAAAATACTGGGTTTCCCATATTTTTGTGTTATTCTGGATGCAACTATGCCTAAAATCCCATGATTCCATCCTTCGCCCTTAACTACTATAATTTTTTCATGTTTTCTCCATGGTTCATTGTTTAAAATGTTTTCCACGGCTTCCAAAATTTCATTTTCGGCGTTTTTTCTCAAAACATTCAGATTATCCAGTTTTTCGCATAAATTCTGAGCTTCTGTTTCTTTTTCGCTGATTAAAAGTTGCAGCGCAAGATCGGCGTCCCCCATTCTTCCGCTTACGTTGATACGAGGAACAATGCCAAAGGCGACCGACGAAACACTCAAAGTTTTATTTTCAAGTCCCAAACAACTTAAAAGCGCTTTTATTCCGGGTTTCTTCGAATTTGCGATATTTTTCAGCCCGTGTTTCACTATTTCGCGCGTTTCACCAATAAGTTCAATTGAATCTCCGATAGTACCCAAAGCCACTAAATCAGAGTATTCGTCCAAAAGATTATCGAAACTTTTGTGATGCGTTTCAAGGGCTTCGATTACTTTAAAAGCTACGCCCACTCCCGCAAAATTTTTATGCTTTAATTGAGCACATTCCAACCTATAAGGGTCAACAACAGCGTCGGCTTGAGGAATTTCATCGGGCACTCTGTGGTGATCTGTAATTACAACATCCATTCCAAGTGATTTTGCATATTCAACTTCTTCAAAAGCTGAAACCCCGTTATCGACAGTAAATATCAAATTAACGTTTTTGCCTTTTAAAATATCAAGTGCATTTTTATTGAGACCATACCCGTCTTTATAGCGACTTGGTATATAACAAGTAACGCTGGCGCCTTTGCTTTTAAGATAAGAGTATACAAGCGCGGTAGACGTTATGCCGTCAGCGTCATAGTCACCGTAAACGCAAATTTTTTCTTTGGTTTCAATAGCTTTCTTTACACGATTAACTATTTTATCCATATCCGTCATTTCAAACGGGCTTTCTTGTTTTCCAATTCCGTTTAAAAACTCATCTACCTCTTGTTGTTCGCGAAAACCTCGTGTGTATAAAACAGCAGCGGTAAGAGGAGGAACATGCCATTTATGAGCGTGCTCCATGATAACATCTTTTTCAATATCGTTTATTAACCATTCACGGAAATTCAAATCTCCACCGCCTTTCATATTATTTTAAACCTTGTTTTAAAACAGGGCAATAAAATTAATTTTTTAATTTTATAATATCTTTAATCAATAATATCTTTAATCACTTCGCTTGCCAAAATGAGTCCCGCCACAGAGGGAACAAAAGAAATGCTTGCATTTACACGTTTGGAACCATCAGAAATATCTCCAGGAGTATAAATCGGGGTTTCTTTTGAGTACACTACTTTCAGCCGCTTCACTCCTTGTTTCTTAAGTTCATGGCGCATAATTCTTGCCAGCGGGCAAACAGAAGTGTTATAAACGTCGTCAACTTCAAATTTGGTAGGCTCTATTTTGTTGCCTGTACCCATGCTACTTATAATCGGAACATTTTGAACGCTTGATTTTTTTATAAGTAATATTTTAGAAGCAATAACATCTATAGCGTCAACTATGTAATCATAAACCGAAAAATCATATTCCGATTGATTATCTTTACCGAAAAAACAGTGATGTGTTTTAATAATAATCTGTGGATTTATATTAAGTATTCTTTTTTTCATGACCTCTGTTTTAGCCATGCCTACGGTTTCTGTATCTGCTATTAACTGACGGTTTATGTTTGTAATATCAACTGTATCTTTATCAAAAAGATCTACGCTACCTACCCCCGCCCGAACAATAGCTTCAGCTGCAAAAGAACCGACTCCGCCTATTCCGAAAATAGCCACACGGGATTTTTGCAACTTTTCAAACGCCTCATCGCCAATTAAAAGACAGGTTCTTAAAAATGGGCTTTCTATTTAAACCATTCCTTTCAGAATACAAATAAAATCAGATAATTAAATTATCTGATTTTATTTGTAAAATAGCAATTCAAAATTTAAACTCTGAACACTATACTTTCTCTTTTAAAAAGCTTTGAAGTAATTAAAAATGCTATGGAAATATAAACAATCAGCCAACCGAGAACTATCGAGATATGCCCGGTATTTATAACTCCGGCAAAAATTTCTTTGATTATACAAATAACATTAAAAATAGGAATGCACAGATCCAATGTTCTGATTTGACTTACGTCCAACGTGTAAGTGAAAAATGTAGGTATAAGGCAAATTATGGAAACCGGCATAAGATAAGTCTGGGCTTCTTTAAAGCTTCTCGAGTAAACTCCTATCGTTAAATTAACGGAGGCAAAAAACATGGCAACAAATACAGTCATGATGAGAAGCGTTATCATACCCAAAGGCGACACGTTTACAGAATTTACACTTGAAGAAACAATCAAATAAATCCACAGCCCCAAAACAGTAAACAGCCCGCTTATTACCCCCATTGCAGTAGTCGCCAGCAATTTTCCGATTATTATACCGGTGCGGTCTGCACAAGTAGAAAGGAGGGGTTCGAGCGTGCCGCGCTCTTTTTCGCCTGCACTGAGTTCAGCTGCCGTACCGACCGATCCCATACAACAATAAAGTATAAGCATCATAGGGACAAGCATATTAAAATAAAGTGAACCGGTGTTTATGTTAAGCGCCTGAGAATCTTGTTGCAATTCAACTTTAACTGCAATCAATCTGTTAAGTTCTTCTTCACTTTTAAAAACGTAATTTGTAACCAAATACCTGTAATCAGCCTCGTACTCCGTAACAATAGGTCTGGCCATCATTGAATTTATCGAAGAATTATTATATTTAATATCCAGATCAAAAGATTCTTTTTTTACAATTTTTTTGTCAATATTTTCATCAATCGTTATATAAGCGGAAATCTCACCGGAATCCAGAGCCTTTTGGGGATCTTGCACGTCTATAACAGTAAGCTTATCCTGAACCGAGCAAAAACTGTAAAAAGAATTTTGTTTGTTATTCATAGCAATATTAACATTATCCGCAACTTGCCCCTGCATGTTTTTTACTGAAAAATCAATTATGAAAAGCATTGAGGGAACCAATATAAGAGGTAATAAAAGTCCGAATATGAAAGTTTTTTTATCTCTTATAATACATTTAAGTTCTTTTAAAAACACAATCATAGATTGTTTAAACATTTTCATCACCATCACACACCAGATTAAAAAGGATTTCGTTGATTTTGCGGTCGGTGTATTTTTCGCGGTATTCGTGAACATCGAAAGTTTTTATTATTTCTCCCCTGTGTATTACAACCATTTTATCTGAGTAGTTTTTTATGTTTTCCATTGAATGACTCGAAAACACTATGCATTTACCTTCTTTTTTGCACAATTCCATAAAATCAAAAATGATTTTTGCAGCTTTAAAATCCAGACCGGAATCGGGTTCATCAAACAGCATAACAGAAGGATCGTGCACAATGGATCTCGCTATTGCAATTTTCTGTTTCATTCCCTTCGAAAAAGTACCGACTTGTTTATCCGCGTACTCTCTGAAAGAAAACTTGTTTATTAAAAGATCTATTCTTTCGTCGGCTTCTTTTTTGCTCATCGCATTGAGCTGTGCAAAATATTCAAGATTTTCCCGCGCCGTAAGCCGTTCATAAAGCCCTACTTCGCTGCCGAAAAGTATACCTATATTTTTGCGAACTTCTTTCGGACTTTTCAGAAGATCATAACCATTAATAAGTGCCGTGCCCGACGTAGGCGTGAGCATGGTACTTATTATTCTTAAAAGCGTGGACTTGCCCGCTCCGTTTTCGCCCAAAAGCCCTACGATTTCACCATCGTTTACATCAAAATTCACATTATTAAGAGCCTGGTTTTTTTTGAAATTTTTCGATATATTTAAAATTTTTATCACTTATTTATCTCCCCGATTCATAAGCATTTTCAACAACATTTGCTGTCTTGATTTTAACAAAATTATAAGAATTTGTCAATGACCACAAAAGGATAAGCAATGCAAAGAAATGTATAAAATGGTATAATTGATTTAATGATAAAACAAGCGAAGGGAGTGGAATTTTCACTTATGAAATTTAAAATCGAATCGGATTATAAACTGTGCGGCGATCAGCCCGGGGCTGTCGAGTCACTTGTAAAAGGAATAAACGCAGGATTCAGAGAACAAACACTTTTAGGCGTTACGGGTTCAGGAAAAACTTTTACAATGGCGAACATAATAGAAAAAACACAAAAACCGACCTTGGTGCTTGCCCACAACAAAACATTGGCGGCGCAGCTGTGCACGGAATTTAAAGCGTTTTTTCCTAATAACGCCGTTGAATATTTTGTGTCCTATTACGATTATTATCAGCCTGAATCTTATATTGCTTCAACAGACACGTACATTGAAAAAGATTCTTCAATAAATGACGAAATAGACAAGCTCCGCCACTCCGCCACTTCCGCCCTTTCCGAACGTAAAGATGTTATCATAGTTTCGAGCATATCGTGCATATACAGCCTCGGAAACCCTATTTATTATAAAAACATGGTTATTTCTTTACGCCCGGGGATTCAAAAAAGCCGAGACGAGCTTATAAAGAAGCTCGTTGAAATTCAATATGAACGCAATGATATTAATCTTACACGAAATAAATTCCAAGTCCGCGGCGATATAGTAAATATTTTTCCGACGGTATCATCTAATTTTATTATAAGAGTCGAATTTTTCGGAGATTACATTGACAAGATTTGCGAAGTTGATCCTATAACAGGCGAAATTATTTCGGTTTTAAAGCACGCGGCCATTTACCCTGCTTCACATTATATTGTTCCAAGAGAAAAGCTTCAAAAAGCTATTTCAGAAATAAAAGAAGAGGCTCGTGAAAGAGTAGAATACTTCAGAAACCACAATAAGCTTATTGAAGCCCAGCGCATAGCCGAGCGTGTGAATTATGATATTGAAATGCTGGAAGAAATCGGATTTTGCAAAGGAATCGAAAATTATTCAAGAGTAATTTCGGGTCGTGCTCCAGGCAGCACACCTCTCACGCTTTTTGATTATTTTCCGAAAGATTTTCTTATGTTTATAGACGAATCGCATGTAACACTCCCGCAATCAAGAGCAATGTATGCCGGGGACAGGTCTCGCAAAGAAAACCTGATAGAATACGGCTTTCGTTTACCATCAGCATACGATAATCGCCCGATGAATTTTGATGAATTTTACTCTAAAATAAATCAGGTTATTTTTGTCAGTGCCACACCCGGGGATTTTGAACTGCAAAAAAGCCAAAATATAGTTGAGCAAGTCATAAGACCGACGGGACTTTTGGATCCCGAAATAACTGTCAAACCGGTAACAGGTCAAATTGATGATATAATCGGCGAGATAAACAAGCGAGTTCCGCTTAAAGAAAAAGTGCTGATTACAACCCTTACCAAGAAAATGGCGGAAGACTTAACCGCTTACCTAAAAGAAGTAGGCATAAAAGTAGCATACATGCATAGCGACATTGACACTATCGAGCGTATGGAGATAATAAGAAACCTGCGAACAGGCGTAGTGGATGTTCTGGTAGGTATAAACCTTTTAAGGGAAGGTCTTGACATTCCCGAAGTTTCCCTGGTTGCAATACTCGACGCCGACAAAGAAGGGTTTTTAAGATCCGAACGCTCACTTATTCAGACAATCGGGCGCGCCGCAAGGAACGCTCATGGTCAGGTTATTATGTATGCCGATGAAGTTACGCGCTCCATGGAAATAGCGATTAAAGAAACCGAAAGAAGAAGGAAAATTCAGTCCGATTACAACAAATCGCACGGAATTGTTCCGACTACCATAATCAAAAAAGTATCTGATATACTTGAAATTTCGAGCAAAAACGTCACGGATAAAAATCAGTCTTACATCAAACTCAGCAAAAAAGAAAAAGAAAAAACAATACGTAACTTAACCAAGGAAATGAAACTGGCAGCCCAGATGCTCGAGTTTGAGCATGCGGCGTTCCTTAGAGATGAGATTGAAAAAATACAAAATTTATAAACGAAGAAAAGAAGTGATGAATATGCAGCAAAATATAGTTATAAAAGGTGCCAAAGAACACAATTTAAAAAACGTGAGCTTAACTGTACCACGTGATAAGTTTATTGTATTTACAGGGCTTTCGGGTTCCGGAAAATCTTCGCTTGCGTTTGACACCATATACGCCGAAGGTCAGCGAAGATACATGGAGTCTCTTTCTGCATACGCAAGGCAATTTCTCGGGCAGATGAACAAACCCGATGTTGAGAGTATAGAGGGTATTTCCCCTTCAATTTCCATCGACCAAAAAACCACTTCGAAAAACCCACGTTCCACCGTGGGAACGGTTACGGAAATATACGACTATCTTCGGCTTTTGTACGCCAGAGTAGGCGTTCCGCATTGCCCAATTTGCGGAAAAGAAATCACTCACCAAACCGTTGACCAAATAGTTGACAAAATAATGGAATTCGGCGATGAATGTAAAATCCAAGTTCTTTCTCCCGTTGCACGAGGCAAAAAAGGTGAACACGTGAAAGAACTTGAATCCGCTAAAAAGGGCGGATTCGTAAGAGCCCGTATTGACGGCGAAATCCGTGATTTATCGGAAAACATTAAACTTGCAAAAACACAAAAGCATAATATTGAGGTTATAGTTGACAGAATAGTTATAAATCGCGACGTGAAATCCAGAATTTCCGAAGCTGTCGAAACTGCGGCGGAACTTTCCGGCGGAATAATTATTGTAAATATCGATTCAAAAAAAGATGTGGTATTTTCGAAAAATTATGCATGCCCCGACCATAATATCGCAATCCCCGAACTTGCACCGCGAATGTTTTCGTTCAACAGCCCGTTTGGTGCTTGCAAAAAATGTACGGGACTCGGTATCTTCATGAAAGTGAATCCAAATTTAGTTGTGCCTGACAAAAGCAAATCAATAAATCAAGGCGGGATTAAAGGCAGCGGATGGTCGATGGAGGGAAATTCCATTGCCAATATGTACTTTAAGTCGCTGACAAAAAAATATAACTTTTCGCTTGATACTCCTATATGCGAATTACCTGAAGAAACACTCAATATCATACTTTACGGTACAGGCGACGAAAAACTCGATTTGGTTCGCGAAACTTCTTACGGGAAATCTGCTTACAAAAATAAATTCGAAGGAATTATCACAAATCTCGAACGCAGATTCCACGAAACTCAAAGTGCGTGGATTAAACAAGAAATAGAACATTTTATGGCTAAAATTCCATGTGACGAATGCAAAGGTAAACGATTATCGTCCATTTCCCTCAACGTTACCGTCGGAAACATAAACATATCGGACTTATGCGATAAATCCGTAAAACAAATTTTAGAGTTAATTGACCGATTAAAATTAAATGACAAAGATTCCGTTATAGCAGTACCTATATTAAAAGAAATCAAAGATAGACTCACATTTTTGAAAAACGTCGGGCTTGAATATCTTACACTTTCGCGAAGTTCAGGCACTCTTTCAGGCGGCGAAAGCCAGAGAATAAGGCTTGCGACTCAAATAGGTTCATCACTTATGGGTGTGCTGTACGTGCTGGACGAGCCAAGTATAGGTCTCCATCAGCGTGACAACGACAAACTTTTAGATGCACTTAAAAACCTTCGTGATGCGGGAAATACTCTCATAGTCGTTGAGCACGATGAAGACACAATATATGCCGCAGACTATGTAGTCGACGTTGGGCCGGGTTCGGGAGTTCATGGCGGAAACATTGTATGTGCCGGAACAGTCGAAGATATAAAAAATTGCGAAGATTCAATAACAGGTCAATATCTAAGCGGCAAAAAAAACATCCCCCTGCCACCCACTCACAGAAAAGGAACAGGAAAATTCTTGGAAATTATCGGGGCATCGGAAAACAATCTGAAAAACATTGATGTTTCCATTCCGCTCGGAACAATCACAGGGGTTACGGGGGTCTCCGGATCCGGCAAATCAACACTGGTTAATGAAATAATTTACAAAAAGCTCTCTTGTGTTCTTAACCATGCTAAAAATATAGCAGGTAAACACAAAGAAATTTTAGGAATCGAACACCTTGATAAAGTAATTGATATAAGCCAATCTCCTATCGGAAGAACCCCGCGCTCCAATCCCGCGACTTACACAAGTGTATTCACCGATATCCGCGAGCTTTTCGCCTCTATCAATGATGCCAAAGCTAAGGGATTCAGTAGCGGACGATTTTCTTTTAATGTAAAAGGCGGAAGATGCGAAGCATGCCAGGGTGACGGGATTATAAAAATTGAAATGCATTTTCTTTCCGATATCTATGTCCCCTGTGAAATATGTAAAGGCAAAAGGTACAATCAAGAAACACTGGCGGTAAGATATAAAGGCAAAAGTATAAGTGATGTTTTGGAAATGACTGTTGATGAAGCTTTAAGCTTTTTTGAAAACATACCAAAAATAAAAAAAAAACTTGAAACATTAAGTGAAGTCGGACTCGGGTATGTAAAACTCGGGCAACCGGCAACAACTCTTTCTGGCGGAGAGGCTCAAAGAGTAAAGCTCGCGACAGAACTTTCAAAAAAAGCAACAGGTAAAACTTTATACATTTTAGATGAGCCCACAACAGGGCTCCATATTGCCGATGTTCACAAGTTAACCGAAGTTCTTCAAAAATTAGTGGAAAGCGGTAACACCATACTGATTATTGAACACAACTTGGACTTAATAAAAATTTGCGATTACCTGATAGATTTAGGTCCTGAAGGCGGAGAAAATGGCGGAACAATAGTAGCTAAAGGAACACCTGAAGAAATTGCAAAAAGCAAAAATTCATATACAGGCTTATATTTAAAAAAATTAGACATTTAATCATTTTTGTGAAATATGATTAAATATATACCTATAAATTCAGCACATTAATGTTGACTTTTAATAAATTTATGATATTATCTATTCGTAATGATATCATAGTATTAAAGGGGGTAACTTTAGTGACAAGAGCTCAATTAAAACTAAAAGCAAAAAGTCAAATCACCAACAATATTCTAATTTTATTTTTATGTAATGCTATATTCTATGTTGTTTCGCATATGAGTTTTATCGTGGAAACCGCAGCAAGAACTGCTTATTACCCTGCTCAATTAACAGCACTTTGGGTGCAGACCTCTGTAAATCCCGCAGTAAAATACGCATTCCCAATGTTGAGAGAAATTATTAGAAACGGTTATATAGATTCACGCAGCACTTATTATGTAACCTCGGTAATTGATCCTATTTTGGTGCAGCCTCGCTACCCTTATTCTACAGCAATATGCATCTCCTTATTGTTAATAATTTCTTTTATAATTGTTCCGGCATTTAAATTAGGAATTCACAGACTTTATTTGAACCTTGCAAAAGGCGAAAAACCTTCCACAGACAAATTTTTAAGTGGAGTAAATTCGTTAGGCAAGGCATTCTTCCTTGAACTCCTTATGGATGTATTTACGTTTTTATGGACTCTTCTTTTAATTGTTCCCGGTATTATAAAAAGCATATCTTATTCTATGTCATTTTATGTTTTATCGGAAAATCCCGATATGACAGCTCAAGAAGCATTAAACGAAAGCAAACGCCTGATGGACGGTCATAAAATGGATTATTTCATTCTGACGCTTTCGTTCTTTTGGTGGTATCTGCTGGAAGGCCTCACTTTCGGGTTAGCCGCAATTTACGTATACCCTTACATAAGCGCCACAACCGCTAATTTCTATCAGGAAATCAAATCAAATTCAGAATTCGATTATAATTCAATTCCTGTTACTCAAGAAGAATACGATGATGGTTTTGAAGAAGATTAACCTGATTTTCAATCAATAAAATTTAAACTCCATTCTTTGGAAATGTTTTCAAAGAATGGAGTTTTTGGTTTTTATTTTTGAACTTTGCTTCTGATACGCATAGTCTTATCGAGAATCCTCTTTCTTATTCTTATGTTTTTGGGAGTAATCTCTAAAAGCTCGTCATCATCAATAAATTCTATTGATTGCTCTAAACTCAAAATGCTCGGTGGTGTAAGTTTTAACGCCTCATCGGATCCTGAAGCGCGCATGTTTGTAACGTGCTTTTTCTTGCATACATTAACAGTTATGTCTTCCGATTTCGGCGTGGAACCTACTACCATTCCTTCATAAACATCTATACTTGCGCCAATAAAAAGTCTTCCTCTTTCCTGCGCTGCAAATAAACCATAACCTGTTGAAACACCTGTTTCATGAGCAACAAGTGATCCATGCCTGCGCTGATCTATTTCGCCCTTGTAAGGTTCATAAGAATCAAACATCTGGTTTAAAATTCCCTTGCCGTTGGTGTCGGTTAAAAACTCGGAGCGATACCCTATAATCCCTCGGGACGGAACCTTGAATTCAAGAAGAGTTGTGCCACTTTCTTTAGGAGACATATTTATCATTTCCGCTTTTCGAGCTCCAACTTTTTCAATAACGGCGCCTACATATTCCTCAGGAACTTCAACTGATAGAATTTCAATGGGTTCACAAAGTTGACCGTCGATCTCTTTCATTATAACTCGAGGTCTTGAAACCTGAAATTCATATCCTTCGCGGCGCATAGTTTCTATAAGTATCGATAAATGAAGCTCTCCGCGACCTGAAACTTTAAAAGTATCGGCGGAATCGGTTTCCTCAACTCTCATAGAAACATTTGTTTCAACTTCTTTAAAAAGCCTGTCTCTAATATTGCGCGACGTTACAAATTTTCCTTCGCGACCTGCAAAAGGGCTGTTATTGACCATAAAATTCATTGACACTGTCGGCTCATCTATTTTAACAAACGGAAGAGGATCAACTTTTGCGGGGTCACATAAAGTTTCACCGATGTTAAGCCCCGAAATCCCAGAAACTGAAATAATCTCCCCTAGCGATGCCTCATCAGCTTCAACTCTTTTAAGACCTTCAAACTTATAAATTTTACCTATCTTAACATTTCTAACCGTTCCTTCACAAGTGCAAAGAGTCATGTTCTGACCTGTTTGTACTTGACCTCTTTCCACTCTTCCAACGCCGATTCTTCCGACATAATCATCATAGTCAATGTTAGAAATAAGTATTTGGACAGGACCGTCCGGATCTCCGTGAGGAGCAGGGACTTCCCTTATTATTGTTTCAAAAAGAGGCTTCAGATCTTTTTTATCATCATTTTCATTTACAAATGCATATCCGTTTCTTCCGGAAGCATACACTACTGGAAATTCTATTTGATTATCATCCGCACCAAGTTCTATAAACAAGTCGAGAACTTCATCAACCACTTCTTCCGGTCTTGCACCCGGGCGGTCAACTTTATTCACAACTACTATAGGCTTTTTGCCAAGCTTTAAAGCCTTTTTTAGAACAAACCTTGTTTGAGGCATGCATCCTTCAAAAGCATCTACTAAAAGAAGGACTGCATCCACCATCATAAGTATTCGCTCAACTTCTCCGCCAAAATCAGCATGTCCGGGGGTATCAACTATATTAATTTTTACACCTTCATATATTACTGCTGTATTCTTCGAAAGAATTGTTATTCCTCTTTCCCTTTCAAGGTCATTGGAATCCATAACTCTTTCGGCAACGCTTTCGTTTGATCTGAAAACTCCGCTTTGCTTGAGCATTTGATCCACAAGGGTTGTTTTTCCGTGATCGACGTGTGCTATTATTGCTATATTTCTTAAATTATTTGAACTTCTCATTTTATATACTTTCCTTTTCTAAAAACAACGCATTATCTGTTATTTTTTAAATTCTCTATTAAATCTTTAAATTCTCCGCTTACTTCTCCACTGGCTCCCAAAGGAGATTTTTGGTATACCTCAAACACTTTGTCGCGCATCCAAAGACCGGGCGTAATTCTGATAGAGTAACCGCAACCATTATCGACTATCCAGTCATAAAAATCGGCTTTGGGAAGTCCATAAGTAGACAATATGAACATTATAACTCCACCGTGAGTAAAAATTGAAGCAGAAGTCACGCCGCGTGTAATTAAAGAATTTACAATCTCCTCAAATGTAGAACAAATTCTTTTGTAAAAATCACTTCCGCTTTCTCCGCCCGGGGGAACGGTCTGACGATCACTTTTTACCCATTCTAAATATCTTTCATCGTTTAAGAGCTCCTGCGTGGTTTTGCCTTCCCATTCGCCAAAACTGCATTCTTTTAATCCATCAATAATTATTGGCTTTGATTCCTTATAAACCAGATTACACGTTTGAACGCATCTTGTAAGTGGGCTGCTGTAAAACTCCTGTGCGTAAGGATACTCAAAACTGTTTTTTAAATCTTCGAGTTTTTTCTCGCCTTCGGCACATAAAGGAATGTCCCATGAACCGGCATACTTACCGGTTAAATTTGCTTCTGTCATACCGTGACGTATTAAATGGATGGTGTAAGATTTCATTTTTAATCACCTTAGATTTTTATTTGTGTATAGAAATTTTATTTTCTGTGCCGCTTATAATTCGTGATATGTTATTCTTGTGCTTGTAAATTACGATTGAAGAAATTATTAGGGAAGCAATCGTCGGAAACAAAACATTATGAATATTAAGAGTGATTTTATAATCTATAAAATAAGAGGTCAAAAATGTTGCTATCGGATATGAAATAGCCGCAACCAGTGAAGCCAAAGAAGCAATTTTAGTAATGAGTAAGGTTATGAGAAAAACAACGATTATGATTAAAAACACACGCCAATCAATAAGAAGAGTTATTGCCCAAGTGGTAAGCACTCCTTTGCCTCCTTTAAATTTAAAAAAGCAAGGGTATATATGACCAAGGATACACATAAGTCCGGCAAGATATGCTCCGTATTGTAAAATAAACATATTGTCTGAACTGCCCAGCCCCAACCACAGCGAGACAAACCATCTCCCAAACCACACCGCCGCTACACCTTTGGCAAAATCGCCTATAAACGTAAAGATCGCCATTTTTTTACCCATGGTTCGCAAAACATTAGTAAACCCGGCGTTGCCACTGCCTACGTTTCGAATATCATTACCGGATTTTAAAATTTTAGTGACAATTATCGAGGAGTTTATGCATCCAATGAGATAAGAAACCACCGCGATAATAATCATCGGTATTAAGCATCCTTTAAACAAAAAACCATATTCAAACATGCTAAGTATTCTCTGCCTTTCACTGCACAAAATTAATTAGAGTCTATCTTCAAATTTTTGTTGCGATTTTTCTCTTATAACAAATCTTATAGGCGTTCCTATAAAACCGAAAGTTTGCCTTAAATTATTCTCGATGTAGTGTTGATAAGAAAAGTGTAGAAGGTCCGCTTTATTTACAAAGAAAACAAATGTCGGAGGCTTTGTGCTTACCTGAGTCATATAATATATTTTCAAACGTTTACCCTTATGAGTTGGCGGAGGAGTTTTGGCTAAAGCCCTTGCCAAAACATCATTAAGCGTTCCGGTTGAAATGCGCATCGAATTAAACTGTGAAACTTTATTAACGGATTCAAAAATATCTTGTATTCTCTGCCCTGTTTTAACTGACGCAAACAATATTGGAGCATACGACATGAACGAAAAATCTTCTTTTAACTTTTTCTTGTAATTATCCATTGTTTTATCATCTTTGGAAAGCGCATCCCACTTATTAACAAGTATTATGCAGGCTTTTCCCGCTTCATGCGCTAATCCGGCTATTTTTGTATCTTGTTCGGTTGCGCCTTCTTGAGCGTCTATCATAATAATGCAAACATCTGCTCGTTCAACTGCAAGTTTCGCGCGCATTACGCTATACTTTTCAATTTTTTCGTTTACTTTACTTTGGCGTCTTATTCCCGCGGTATCAATAAAATTATATTTTCCGAATTTATTTGAAATTCTGGTGTCTATGGTATCGCGAGTTGTGCCGGCAACATCTGAAACTATGCTTCTTTCGTAACCCGAAATGTAATTTATAAGCGACGATTTCCCCACGTTTGGCTTTCCTATTACAGCAACGGAAATAAATTCTTCCTCTTCTTCGGAATCAAATTCGGGAAGATTTTTAAAAATTTCATCCAAAAGATCACCGGTTCCATGCCCATGTACAGAGGAAACCTGAATAGGATCACCAAGACCAAGATTATAAAATTCATAAAAATTATAATCGGGGGTTCCGACATTATCCGACTTATTTGCGCAAAGAATCACAGGCTTACCGGATTTTTTAAGTATACCGGCAATCTCTTTATCGGAGGAAACCAAACCGGCTCTTACATCAACAACAAAAACTATAACATCAGCAAGATCTATCGCAAGTTCTGCCTGGCGACGAATCTCGGTTGTTATTACATCATCTGTCTTAGCTGTTTCGATTCCACCGGTATCTACAAGAGAAATTTTTTTGCTTCTCCATTCGCATTCCCCATAAACACGATCCCTGGTAACTCCGGGGGTATCGTCAACTATAGAAACACGTTTGCCTATTAATTTATTGAACAAAGTGGATTTACCGACATTAGGTCTTCCCACAAGCGCCACAACAGGTTTTGGCATTTTCTCACACCCTGATTTTTAATATTTACAAAAATTTTTATCTTTGAAGAAAATAGAGAAGGATCTCTCCTCCTCTAATGTAAAATTGTTAGCATATAAAGTCAAATTATTATATATTAGGCTTCTTTTTTAATAACTTCTCTGTCTTTATAAAAACCACAAGATTTGCAAACTCTGTGAATAAGCTTAAAAGCTCCGCATTTACCGCACTTGCTTAAAGAAGGAGCATCTATTTTCCATACGTTGGAACGTCTTTTATTTCTTCTTGCTTTAGAATGTTTTCTTTTAGGTACTATTGCCATTAACCAGGCACCTCCTCTTAAACACAACAAAAAATCCGTTTCTAATCGGTAAAATTATTATAAGATAAACTGAACTTTTTGTCAACACGCTATCAATACGCGTGATATATTATTGATTTTCGCACGGTAATTCCGAATTATTGTTTTCTTCACACTTACTCGCGACTGACTTCACTAGAATAAGAGGCGTCAACTCATCGGATTGACCTGCCGGATTATCTTTTATAAGCGATGATAAAAATTCTTCAGATAAACTTTCAAATGCATCGCATTTGCCTAGAATGTTAACTCCAAAATCGTTTGCGTCAACTATCATTGAATTTATTCCAAACGCATTTTGGATTTCATTACATACTTTTGAGGGCTCTTTGGGATTTAGCAGCGCAAGATCGTGATAGGTTTCGAATGAAGAGTGCATATAAAAACCGTCAATGCCGTCTATATCGTGACCAGCTATCTCGTAAAAAACTCCGCGAATTCCAAAAAGCTTTGTAACGGCCGAACAAACACATGCAAAAAGTATTCTCGGAAGTCCCGCCATGTTTATTGCAAGCTGCAGCTTATAGGGTTCGTCCATTGCTATTCCGTGATTATTCGAAGACGCAAATTTAGAAAGAAATTTTGCCCAAAATCCAAGCTTAACATCTTTTTTGCTTACTGTATTATCCTGGCACATAGCAATGATTTTTTCGCTTATTGAAAGAATATCGCCTTTTTCATGAAGCGGAACAATATATTTGTTAACAAGTTCCAGATACGATTCTTTCCTTTGCACAAAATGAGTTTGAACCGCAAGCCTTTCAAATTCGCAGTTTCCCGCTTTAATTGTAGGGCGAACAAAATAGGTAACCCCGTCTTTTTCTCTTTTTGTTTCTTCCGAATTTCTAAATCCCATTATTTTATCCCTCTGATTTTTTGTAATTTTTTCACATAGATTATATCAGTTAATACTTTGTTATAAAAGTATTTTATTGATTTTAATAACCCGGTTTTTTCAAAAGTTTGAACATATTTTTTTTATAAGCTTCGACTCCCGGCTGATTGAAAGGATTTACGCCCATAAGATAACAAGAAATTGCGCAAGCTTTTTCAAAAAAATAAATAAGATAGCCAAGATTATATTCATCGGTTTTATCAATATTAATAATTATGTTGGGAACTCCGCCTTCGCCATGAGCCATAGCTGTAGCCTCAAAAGCCTTGTTATTTATATACTCAATGCTTTTGCCCGCTAAATAATTAAGATTATCCTGATTTTTTTCATCATTTTTCATAATCAGATTTCCGGAGCTTCTTTCTATTTTCAAAATAGTTTCAAATAGAATTTTGCTTCCCTCCTGAATAAACTGACCAAGCGAATGAAGATCGGTCGAAAAAACGGCAGACGCGGGAAAAATCCCTTTGCCTTCTTTCCCTTCGCTTTCTCCAAACAGCTGTTTCCACCATTCAAAAAACATACCGAGACGCGATTCATAACCTACTATCATTTCTATAGTCTTGCCTTTTTGGTAAAGAATATTTCTAAGTACGGCGTACCTATAACAATCGTTATTTTTCAAGTCCTCATGCATGTATTTTCGGCGCGCGTCCAACGCTCCTTTTAAAATTTCATCTATATCAGCACCGCTTACCGCCAGCGGAAAAAGTCCAACGGCGGTTAAAACAGAGTATCTTCCGCCGATATTTCTGGGGATATCAAAACATTCATAACCCGCCTCAACCGACATTTGCCGCAAAACGCCCTGCAAGGGGTCGGTAGTGCAGTATATACGTTCACAAGCTTTCAGCTTACCGTACTTATTTTCCATAAACTCTTTGAAAATCCGAAAAGCTATAGCGGGCTCTGTCGTGGTTCCGGATTTAGATATAACATTTAATGAAACATCTTTGTTTTTGCAGATTTCCAAAAGCTCTGAAATTGAGCTTGAGCTTATATTGTTGCCGATAAAAAATATGTCAGGAGTTTTTTTATTCATATAGTTATAATTTTGAGAATTCAAAAACTCAATACCCGCTCTTGCGCCAAGATATGATCCTCCGATACCTATAACTATTAAAACGTCTGAGTCTTTTTTCACTTTTTCGGCGGTTGTTTTGATTCTTGCAATTTCATTCTTATTATAATTTACCGGCAAATCAACCCAACCTTTAAAATCCGTGCCGCTATCTGATTTATAATGGAGTTTATTGTGCGCGTTTATTACTTGACTTTCAAAACTCTCAATATCGCTGCTTTTGATGAATTTATTTAAATATTCAGTATTTAAGCAAATCACTGCTATTTCCCCTTATTAAAATTTGTATTTTTGCTTAAAATAAATCATGCTTTAAAATATCCTTTAAACTAGGTATTAAGCATGATTTATTTCTGTTTTTATTTAAATTTTTTATTTTATCATTTCTGCGACTTCTGCAGCGAAGTTATCTTCTTTTTTCTCTATTCCTTCGCCTTTTTCGAACCTTACGAATGAAACAATTTTGATTTCGGTTCCGAGTTCTTTTGCGATTGTTCCAACATATGCGTCGATATCCATGCTGCCGTCTTTTACAAAAGCCTGCTTTGTAAGGCATACCTCTTTATAGTACTTGCCTATTCTGCCCTCAACAATTTTTTCCGCAATATTTTCAGGCTTGCCATCGTTTACAATTTGTTCTTTTAAAATTTTTCTTTCGTGATCAACAACGTCCGCCGGAACATCTGAAGGTACAAGGTAAAGCGGATTTACAGCGGCAATTTGCATAGCAATGTTTTTGGTAAAAGCTTTAAAACCATCGGTTTTTGTCGCACTTGAATCTTTAACTTCAAATTTAACAAGAACACTGATTTTTCCGCCCGCGTGGACATAAGCCGCCACTACGCCGTCGAAACGTTGAAAACGTCTTATTTTTATGTTTTCGCCTATGGTTAATATTTTTTCTTGAAGTATGCTTTCGATTGTTTTACCCTCTGCTGTGGAAATTTTCAAAAGTTCGTCCACGGAAGATGGATTTTTCTCCATTACCGTTTCTCCGCAAAGTTTAACAAACGATTGAAAATCTGCGTTTTTCGCAACAAAATCAGTTTCGGAATTTACTTCTATGGCTACTCCGACTGTACCTTCACTATTAGTGTAAGCCATTGCCAATCCTTCAGCTGCTATTCTGGATGATTTTTTAGTTGCCGCAGCTAAGCCTTTTTCTCTCAAAAAGTCTACTGCTGCTGCCATATCGCCGTTTGAAGATGCTAATGCGTTTTTACAATCCATCATTCCACAACCGGTTTTTTCTCTTAGTTCTTTAACGTCACTGGCCGTAAAGTTCATGAACACTCCTCCTATATAAATACAATTTATACAAACCTAAAGGTGGGCAACGCAATGTTAAACCCTGCCCTTAGGTTATAAATATTATGATTAGAATAACAAATGCAAATTATTTGCTTAGATTATTCCGCTGCTGATGAAACAGCTTCTTCAGAACTTTTTTCATCTTTAATTTCTTTGGCTTCAATTTCAGCTTCTTTAGATGGAATTTCTCCTTCTTTTCCTTCAATTATAGCTTGAGCCATGGCTTCGCAAATCAACTTGACCGCTCTTATGGCGTCGTCGTTACCGGGAATAACGTAATCCACAACATCCGGGTCGCAGTTTGTGTCAACGATTGCCACAACCGGGATATCAAGCTTTCTTGCTTCCGCAACCGCGATGCGTTCTTTTTTAGGATCCACAACAAAAAGTGCACCGGGAAGTTGTTTCATGTCTTTAACTCCACCGAGGAATTTTTCGAGTTTTTCTATTTCCAAACGCAACTGAACTACTTCTTTTTTGGGAAGGAGATCAAAAGTTCCGTCTTGTTCCATAACTTTAAGCTGGTTAAGTCTGCTTACTCTTTTGCGAATTGTTGAAAAGTTTGTTAGCATACCGCCAAGCCAACGTGCGTTAACATAAAACGAACCCGATTTAAGAGCTTCCGCTTTGACTGATTCCTGAGCTTGTTTTTTGGTTCCCACAAATAACACCGATTTACCCTCTTGTGTTATTTCTTTAACGAATTTGTAAGCCTGTTCAAGTTTCTTTACTGTTTTTTGAAGATCGATGATGTAAATCCCGTTGCGCTGAATAAAAATGTATTCCGCCATTTTAGGGTTCCATCTGCGTGTTTGGTGTCCGAAATGGACTCCCGCTTCCAAAAGTTGTTTCATTGATACTACTGACATAAAATAATTTTCCTCCTTGGTTTTTTCCTCCGCCGACAATTTGACCCTTAAAGGGCAACCTGTGTATTTTGTACAACCCATCGGCGTGTGTATTTAAACTGAATTAGTATATCATAATCATTACTATATTGCAATATTTTTTAAATTATTATCATCGAATCGCCAAAGCTGAAAAATCTGTATTTTTCTTTAACTGCGACCTCATATGCTTTCATCGTGTTTTCATAACCCGCGAAAGCCGAAACCAACATAATAAGGGTGCTTTCAGGCAAATGAAAATTAGTAACAAGACCATCTATAACCCCAAACTTATAACCGGGCTTAATAAATATATCTGTCGAACCTTCGCAAGCTTGAATTTTACCGTGTTTTTGAAACACAGACTCTAAAACACGGCAACTTGTAGTCCCGACGGAAATGATTCTTCCCCCTGACTTTTTGGTGTTGTTTATAAGCTGTGAGGTACTTTCGGGCAAAGCAAAATATTCGCTGTGCATTTTGTGGTTTTCGATATTTTCTTCTTTTAAAGGTCTGAAGGTTCCAAGACCAACGTGAAGTGTTAAAAACCCAGCGTTAATACCATGTTCCTTTATTTTGCCGAGAAGTTCCGGTGTGAAATGAAGCCCTGCCGTAGGCGCGGCAGCCGAACCTAAATCTTTAGCGTAAACAGTTTGGTACCGTGATTTATCCTTAAGCTTTTCTTTTATGTACGGCGGCAAAGGCATTTGCCCGATTGTTTCAAGCTTATAAAAAAAATCATTAACATCTTTAAATTCTATTATGCGGTTACCATCAGGCAAAACATTCTTGATTTCCGCTTCCAAAAAAATCCTTTCAGGGTCGCCGAAAATAAACGAAAATTTTTCTTTTGCCTTTTTTCCGGGTTTAACCAAAGTTTCCCATGTGTTGTGTGAATGCTGCTTTAAAAGAAGGAACTCAACGTCCGCTCCAGTTTTAACATTTTTCCCATATATTCTCGCGGGTAAAACTTTGGAGTCGTTGAGAATAAGGCAGTCACCCGGTTTTATATAATTTAATATATTATAAAAAAAATCACGGCTTATATTCCCGCTGTTCTTTCCAATAACCATAAGGCGCGACGAATCCCTGGGTTCTATGGGACTTTGTGCTATCAATTCTTCCGGCAAATCATAATTAAAATTACTTTTCTTGTTCAATGGTTTTTCATATAATCTTCCAGTTGTCAAATTTTATTTCCTCCGATAATGTAACTTTAATATTATTATATCAAATAAAAAATGTTACATAAATTACAAATAATCAAATTGACATGTTTTTCAATACAATGATATTATAAGTTTTTAGAATAATAGAATATCAAGGTTAGTAAGGGGCGGTGAAAAGAGCCGAATGATTTTATTCGCATCGCTTTAAAATAAAACGTCAGTAGGATCATAAGCTCATTTTTATGAAAAAATACAAAGTTGGAATTCTTGGAGCCACGGGAACTGTGGGGCAAAAGTTTATTACATTGCTTGAAAATCACCCGTGGTTTGATATATGCATAGTGGCAGCAAGTAAAAAATCTGCCGGAAAAAGCTTTAAGGAAGCAGTTCAAGATAGATGGATAATGAAAAATGAAATTCCTCATAAAATTCAAAGCATGATAATTATGGACGCGCTTTCAGATTCAGAAAAAATAGCAAACAGCGTCGATTTCGTGTTTTGCGCCTTAAGCATGGACAAAAACGAACTGAAAAAATTAGAAGAAAAATATGCAAAGCTGGAATGTCCCGTTGTTTCAAACAACAGTGCCAACCGTATGGTATCTGATGTCCCTATGATAATCCCGGAAATAAACGCCGAGCATATGGAAGTTATTCCGCATCAACGCAAAAGGCTCGGAACAAAACGAGGTTTTATAGCGGTAAAATCAAATTGCTCAATCCAGTGTTATGTTCCGGCGCTTCACCCGCTTTTTGATCTCGGCATAAAAAACATTTTGGTGTGCACTTATCAGGCAATTTCCGGAGCAGGCAAAACATTTAACACTTGGCCCGAAATGGTTGACAATATAGTCCCTTTTATAAATGGTGAAGAAGAAAAATCCGAGAAAGAACCTCTGAAAATCTGGGGAACGTTGGAAAACGGCATAATATCTGACGCGAAAAATATAAATATAACATCGCAGTGTGTGAGAGTACCGGTAACGGACGGTCATACAGCCGCCGTGTTTGCCTCATTCGAGAAAAAGATTCCGGTTAACGAACTGATTGAAAGAATAAATAGCTTTGAGGCTAACACTGCAAGCACAGGGCTTCCAAGTTCAACAAAAAAATTCATACATTATTTTTCGGAAGTTGACAGACCGCAAATCAAGCTTGATCGAAATCTTGAAAATGGTATGGGAATATCGGTGGGCAGACTCAGACCTGACATTCAGTATGATATCAAATTTATATGCATGAGCCACAACACAGTAAGAGGAGCGGCAGGCGGAGCAATTTTACTGGCTGAAATGTTATGCCGTGAAAACTATATATAAAAAATTTTTTTTCGGGGGTATTAAAACATGAAAAAAACAATATTCAAAGGAGCAGGCGTAGCACTTGTTACTCCAATGCACGAAGGCGGATCGGTAAATTATGAAACTCTTGAAAAACTTATAGAGTTTCAAATTGAAAACGGAACCGATGCAATAATTTCCTGCGGCACAACAGGAGAATCCGCCACGCTTTCGCCGGACGAACACCGCGAGGTTATAAAGTTTACAATAAAGCAAGTGAAAGGAAGAATACCTGTAATTGCGGGAACAGGCAGCAACAATACCCAGACCGCTCTGGAGCGTTCGCTTGAAGCTAAAAATCTTGGAGCGGACGGACTCTTAATAGTTACGCCTTACTACAATAAAACATCGCAATCAGGTCTTGTAAAACACTACACTTATATCGCTGACAAAGTGAATACTCCGATTATTTTATACAATGTACCGTCGCGCACCGGAGTCAATATAAAACCGGAAACTTATTTTGAACTTTCGCAGCATCAAAATATATGTGCGATCAAAGAGGCAAACGGAGACATATCTTCAGTT
This sequence comes from uncultured Eubacteriales bacterium, assembly GCA_964610685.1. Taxonomy (GTDB): domain Bacteria; phylum Bacillota; class Clostridia; order Oscillospirales; family Acutalibacteraceae; genus UMGS1491. The sequence continues at coordinate 17,751 of CAZSYK010000008.1, read as the reverse complement.
GCCAAAACAATTTCTTTGTGCGGTAACAATCTTGCCGTTTACTCCGGGAACGACGACCAAACCGTACCTATGCTTTCTTTGGGAGCAATTGGAGTCATCTCGGTTTTTTCAAATATTTGCCCAAAAGAATGTCATAATATGGTTAAAGATTATTTCAGCGGAGAAACAAAACTCAGTGCCCATGCACAGCTTAAATACCTTGATCTTATGAATAAACTTTTCTGCGATGTTAACCCCATTCCCGTTAAAGAAGCACTCAATATGATGGAATATGAATGCGGAAAATGCCGTATGCCTTTAGACGAACTCAGCAGTTCTGATTATCAAAATCTTAAAAACACGCTGAGAAAATACTCACTTATATAAAATAAAAGGATGGTGAAAAAACCGCCGCAATTATAAAAAATACGGCGGTTCCGGGGAATATGAAAATTATTTTATTTGGATGTAACGGCAAAATGGGCAAAACAGTAACAGAAATAGCAAAAAATTATCCTAATTGTAAAATAGTTACCGGAGTAGATACAAATCTTTCTAGCAACTCGGACTTTCCGGTTTTTTCATCACCTGATAAAATAACTGTAGAAGCAGATGTGATTATTGATTTTTCGCACCCCTCAATGCTTGGCTTACTTCTAGGTTATAGTATCGGAACATGCACACCGGCGGTAATATGCACAACAGGATGTTCTGAAGCACAGGTCGAACAAATCAAGGAAGCTTCTAAAACAGTTCCGATATTTTACTCACGAAACATGTCGCTCGGTGTTAATCTTCTTTTAGAACTTGCTCAACAAGCCACTAGATTTTTGGGTAGCGGCTTTGACATTGAAATCATTGAAAAACATCACAATCAAAAAATCGACGCACCCAGCGGAACAGCTCTTATGATAGCAGAAGAAATATCCGAATATATGAGTGAAAAACCGAATTATATTTATGACCGCACCAAAACGCGCGAACCACGAAGCAAAAACGAAATCGGAATTCACTGCGTCCGCGGCGGAAATATTTGCGGTGATCACGAAATAATGTTTGCCGGCAAAGATGAAATTATCACGCTTTCCCATCATGCAAGTTCACGCGATATATTCGCAAATGGAGCAATGAGAGCCGCTCTGTTTCTTGTTAGCCGCACTCCCGGGCTTTATACAATGAAAAACATGATCGGAAACATGTGATTCAAATTTTCCACTTTGAAAGTTCTTTGGGCGAACTGTAGAAATAGCTCTTCCGAGATATTCCTTTGATTGAATTCGAAACCTCGGAGTCTTTTTGAGCAATCAGATATATCGGTATACCGTGTGAATAAGCCACTCCCGCTTCAACGCCAATGCCAATGCTCAGCTCTGAGGCATCTATTATAAAAATATCCTCCTGTAATTCACCATTTCCAGAAAAGCCCTTACGAAAATTATTTCTCGTATTATTATAAACTGATACCATCCATCTCTGCGAACTAAAAAAATATTTTTCAATTTT
>CAZSYK010000008.1:0-16259 GCA_964610685.1 uncultured Eubacteriales bacterium | reverse complement strand
TTATAATGTTGAATATCCCGTGCAAACGCAAAAATTTCTATTCCTTGTTTTTTAAACGCTTCATGAATTTTTTCTATCAGTTCTTTATTACGCATATCTTCATAATATTTTATAGCTAAAAACGCTTTCATGCGTGTTCCCCCTATCTATTTTCACATGATACTTCAAAATAAAATAAATTCAACCCAAAATCGGAGATGTTTTATGTACACTTTAAAGAAAAAAGAAATGAACGCCCGGCTCGGAGAATTCAGAACACCTCATGGTGTGATAAGACTCCCGGGGTTTATGAATGTTGCGACCTGCGGAGCAATAAAAGGCGGTCTCTCGGCAATTGACCTTAAAAATATAAAATGTCAGGTGCAGCTTTGCAATACATATCATTTGCATTTAAGACCGGGAGATAAAATTATAAAAAATCTTGGTGGAATACGAAAATTCACATCCTGGGAGGGACCCGTCTTAACCGATAGTGGTGGATTTCAAGTTTTTTCACTTGCAAAACTCAGAAAAATAAAAGAAGAAGGAGTAGAATTTTCTTCACATATTGACGGGCGTAAAATTTTCATGGGCCCTGAAGAAAGCATGGAAATTCAATCAAATTTAGGATCCACTATCGCTATGGCGTTTGACGAGTGCATAGAAAACCCCGCGGAATACTCATACACTAAAAATTCTTGCGAACGCACGACAAGGTGGCTTAAAAGATGCAAAAAAAAGATGGACGAACTTAATCAAGCCGAAGATACCGTTAACAAAGAGCAAATGCTTTTTGGAATAAATCAAGGAAGCACATATGCAGATATTCGAACCAACCATATGAAGCAAATTCGTGAACTTGACCTGGAAGGATATGCAATAGGAGGGCTTGCGGTAGGCGAAACGGCGGACGAAATGTACGAAACGATTGAAGCGGTTGAACCTTATATGCCTGTCGATAAGCCACGCTATTTAATGGGTGTGGGCACTCCTTTAAACATTATTGAAGCAGTTGCCAGAGGAATTGATTTAATGGACTGCGTAATGCCAAGTCGCAACGCGCGCCACGGTAAAATATTCACATGGCAGGGGTCTATGAATATTTTAAACGCCAGGTATGAAAAAGACGGTACACCTCTTGATCCTGATTGTGGTTGTCCGACATGCCTGAATCATTCAAAAGCATACATAAGGCACCTACTTAAAAGCAAAGAAATTTTAGGACTACGCCTTGCTGTTACGCATAATCTTTATTTTTATAACGATTTAATGGAAAAAATCCGTAAATCTCTGGAGCAAGGAACATTCGAGAAATTTTATCTTAAATATAAAAATATATTTTAATTTTAAATTTATTTGTTGACTTTTTCGGAAAAACGAATTAAAATCCCTTTGAAGACTTGAACGGAAAGGGGTTTTATTATGCCTGTTTCTCACATAAAAGATGTTAGATACAAAGGATTTCATCCGAGCGAAAAAAAGAAAATTATTAAAGATATTAATCTGCTGATAGATAAATTCAATGAATATGATGAGATATTAACCAGTTACTTATATGACGGAAGCAACCCTTATAGATTCAGCAAAGCATCTGACAGTATCTTAAATGAACGATTGGGTGGTCATCGCAACTACCTGCTCTCATCTCTTCATGAAATGAAATTTAATGTAGTTATGTTAAACGAAAGACTATCTTACATTCGAAAAAAAGAATTCGAGAAATTTATAGATTCTATAACTCAAGACCCTAAAAAAAACATAGAGGATATAAAAAAAGAAATTTTCAAATGGTATGCAAATGAAAAAAAATTTATAGAAGAAGAAAAAAACAAATTAAAGATAGCGGTAGAGGAAACCTCAAAATTTGAAACAAAAAAAGCTGAAGCTGAAATTAAAACAACACAAGAAAGAAAAAGAAAAAAATCAATAGAAAAATGCACCGCGTTAATAAAACAAATCGAAAAAGGTTTTCTTAAAAATACTAAAACGGCTAAAATTCTAACGGCTTTAAAAGAGCTTACGGCTGTTCTGTCTAACCAAAAAGGAAACCTTACGCAAGAATCTCTCCAATCATTAATTGCTTGCTTTAAAGGCAACAGAAATTGGACAAAAGTACAACTTTCAAAAAAAAATAATTACCCCCCTATGCCCGATTCCGACAACCTAACTAATCAAGTAATTATAAATTTATATGGCATGGTTACAGATGGTGGCACCGATTTAATGAAATTAATCAAGAATTACATTGGTGTAAAATAATAAAACCTCCTGCTTCAAAAACTTATCAAAGCGGGAGGTTTATTTTTGCTTAAAATGAATTTTTTAAAATTCCAAGTGCTTTTTTTTCAATGCGCGAAACATAAAGTATCGGTTAATGTAAAGAAACCGATATCTCGCCAAGCTAGCAAAGCAATCTTAAGCTACTAATTTGCCGGAATCCTCACAATCTTTTTGTGAGATAATATCAATTATATAGTCTATTGCCGATATATCATTAAAAATTTCACTATGCTTAGAATATACTTTTATCATATCATCTAATGTTTTTCCTTGCGGTATGGCGCTTTCATTTAACGCAACCGTTGAATCTCCATCAACATAACTTACTGCCTCCGCGAAATTTTTGATGTTCTTGTCTATCAGTACCTTTGATTTGGTTTTTCTTCCGGTTCCTACAATAAAACGCGAATTCATAAGACCAACAATATGATTCCCATTAACATATAAGCTTTTATGAAAATCTTCGGATTTTTTAAAGAAATCTTTAGTGGATCCATCTGCTTTTTTGCCCCAACACCGGCTTTTAAGCAGCTCCAGGCTTTCGTCATAGCTTAGCACTTTGTTTTTTTCTTCGCAAACAAAACCGCCTTTGCTTTTTTCAAAAAAATTCCTAGTTGGAATCAATTCGTAAGCCGAAACGCAATTGCTGGATAAATCTCTTACTATTCCGGGGATTCTTGTAAATTTAATTATTTCATCAATAACCCAACTCCCGGTAGCCATACCTTTTTCCAAAACATGCAAAGCTTCAGCTGAACCATTGTAAGGAACAGCCACGGAAATAAAAGTTTTAATTCTGTGCAGCTCGTTCCTTTCGTTGAGTTCGGTAGCAGACTTACATGAAATTAAACCGCCGAGAGAATAGCCTATTAACACCACTTCATCATATTTCATTATTTCTTCGGTAAGTAACTTTGAGTTTTCCGAACAGTCCATCCTCCAGTCGTAACTATGTAAAATGATCTTATATTCTCCGCCGTGTTCAACTCCAAATTTTTTATCAAGTTTATTGATTAACTTTTCACATAAATTTAAAACACCGAATTTAGCTATTTTGGAATCTGATTCATAAATAAATTTTGAATTTTTTTTGCTTAAACCAACATGTTTGTTTAAAGGATTTCCATTTTCATCACAAAAAAGATCTTTATAGTAAATAAGAAATTTTATCACGGCCTTTAAAGTTCTGATTTTGCTGTCGCTTACTCCCAGCCAAACGGATTCGTTTTCATAGTACTTGTAGCTTTCTGTGTCACCATAAAACAGCCCGCTTGTAAGTACACCGGGGACAATTATTATGGCTTTATTCTTCTTAACATCATCTTCTTTCGAATAAACATTAATAAATATCAAAGAAAATACCATACAGTATGACATAAAAAATTTCAAATATTTTTTAATAAGAACCATCTCCTAAAAATTTTACATATCGCCTAATATTATAATTTCATGTATGTTAATTATCAATTAAAATTTTAAATCTATAAATTTAGATAACATCAAAAATAAAAGCAAACAATAAAAATCTTTTTAAAAAATTGATGTGTTAGCTTTATTAACAAGCAACTTTTTTAAAAATCAATCATATATTTCATAATAAATACAACCTTGAGGTGTTAAAAATGGCAAAAAAGCGGAAAAATAATATTATAATAAAATGCTTTTACTCCAAAAGTTCTCAAAATGCCCCTGACCCTTGCAAATTAATCGGTGACTGTTTTAAAAATTTTATAAAATCAAAAACAGAATTATCCAAGAAAAATCTCTGATTTAACAAATCAAGCAGATTTACAAACGCAAAAAACCATAATCGGATTGTTTGCCTTTGGAGGAAATTTTATTGGAAATCGAAATAAACAATCCCAAACAGTATAAAGCAGCGCTATATATCAGAATTTCAAAAGAAGACGGCAACGAAAAAGAATCGCAAAGCATAACCAATCAGCGATACATGCTCAGAGCATTTGCGGGGGAAAATAAATTAATTATATACGATGAATATATAGACGACGGATACAGCGGGACTTCCTTTGACAGACCGGCATTTAACCGACTGCTAAAAGATTTAAAAAGCAAAAAAGTAAATATGATTATAACAAAAGATATGTCCAGGCTTGGTAGAGATTACATACAAATCGGATATTACATGGAAAAATACTTTCCGGAAAATAAAATAAGATACATTTCTTTATTAGACGGTATAGATACAGGGGTTGAAAGTGCTTCCAACGACGTGACGCCTTTTAAAGCAATAATGAATGATATGTACGCGAAAGATATATCAAAAAAAATAAAAAGTGTTAAGCATGACAAACAAAAAAAGGGGCTGTTTATTGGCGGGAAAGCTCCCTATGGGTACAAAATATCAACTACAGAAAAAAACGTTATTATAATTGATGAAGTTGCCAAAAAAGTTGTTGAAAAAATATTTCACATGGCACTAAGCGGCATATCTTGCCGACAAATAGCCATGAAACTTAACGAAAGCGATATACCGCCGCCAGCTGTTTATGCAAATATAAATTTGTCTGCTAAAGGTCCGTATTCCGGGAAATGGAGTTCGGAGCGAATTGCTTTCATGCTGAAAAATCAAGTTTACCTGGGCAATATGGTGCAGGGAAGAGTTAAAAAAATCAGTTACAAATCGAAGAAATGCTTAAAAATACCCGAAGAGCATTGGGCAATCGTCCCCAACACGCATGAACCAATAGTGGATAAAGAAACATTTGATAAAGTACAAACGCTTATAAACAGCAGAAAATATACAAGAAACAGAATTTACGACTATCCTTTGAAAGGTATTATTTATTGTCACGAGTGTTCCTATCCTCTTGCTGTAATCAAACGCAAGCTTTCCGGAAACAAAGAGACTCTTTACTTTATTTGCAGAACTTATCAGCGATTTACAAAACTTCGAAAATGCACGTGCCACACTGTTCGCGAAGAATACATAACCAAAGCTGTTATCGAGCAAATACAAAAGATTTGCATGAAGTATATAGATAAAGAAAATTTCGGACGTATTGCCGAACAAGTGTGCTTGAATAAAAATTTTATTTCGAACAATAAAGATGAAATCGTTTCAGTAAAATCTCAAATTAACTGCATTAATTCGCAGCTTGACAAAACTTATACAGACAAATTAACCGGATTAATAGAAGAATCGGATTTCGTGAGAATGTATGAAAAAATAAAGAAAAAAAGAAGTCATTTAGAATCAAAATTAAATAACCTTGAAAACGATCCTTTTGTAGATTTAAAAAAAGAACCTCTATACTATGAGGAACTTATAAAAAAATTTTTAAATTCGGTTGAATATAACAGGGAATTAATCGTAAGTCTTGTGGAAAAAATTGAATTAAGTAAAAACAAAGAAATATTTATATATTTTAAATTTAAGGAATTAAACAAACTGCACTCTTGAAAAAACATTAGAGATCACCACATTTACAATACGTGAGCTCCTATACATAGGAACGTGATATCCCGAGCCTACGAGCCACTTCCCTTTGAGGAAGCGAGGTTTGACCGCATAGTCCATACCTTAAGCATACAATCATACGTTCCCTGGGGCTTAGACACTTTACAATATATTTACCGAGTTTTTGAATGTTTATCTTGATATCTATTTTATCAACCACCGAATCATCAGTTGCAATAGTGTCCATTAATGTAAGAATATTCCCGTTTTTATCGGTTTCAATAGGTTCGTTTATGGAAATATCAAGCGATGACTTCTTGGAATTTCTGAAATGCATAAGTATTTCATTTGCTATCCTCACATATAGGCTTCATAAGCTCGGCACAATCACTGTTTTTGCAAAAATCGGAGCCATACAGATATACATGAACGGTTTCGCCGTCCCACGCTATTTTATGTATAAAAGACCTCAACGAAACTCTCTTTTGCTCTTTACTCATTACGTTAAAAGCACTACCAAAAGATGAAATCAAATTTTTCGCTTCATTAAACTCTGTTTCAGAAAGAAAATAAGTTTTTGACAATTCTTTTAAAGTGTTCGCCTCGTCAAGTTTTCGGTTCTTTTCGTGATCCAAATCATTGATTTTTTGAGTTATGTATTTTTGTGCAGGGGTATTCTGAGCATCGCCGAGCGCAATAACCAGAGAACTTATCTCCTTGTTTAAAATATCAATTGATTTTAATAACCTCGAAATTTCGTTTTCATAATCAAGATTTTTTGTCCTTACTTCTTTTTTTAATTTTAAAAGCTGTTTAGAAAACTCTATGTTATTTGGTTTAATTTTTTTTATTTCATTGCAAACGATTTCGTCAAGTTCATTCCCGGGGATATTCTTAACCTGACACTTATCAAGGCGGCTTTTTTCTTTTAACTGGCATAAATAAGTATAGATATATTCTCCGTTAATGTTTTTTCTTTTACTCAGTTTAGGTCTCATGTAATCTCCACACTTACCGCAAAAAAGAACCCCTGATAAAAGCGCAGTGTTACTTCTGGTTTTACGGTAGGATTTTAAAGAGTTTTGAAGCAACCGATCTTGAATCTTTACCCACTCGAGCGAAGGTATCAGTCCTTTGTGATCGCCTATGGATATTATCCAGTCTTTTATATCTCTTTTCAGATGATGTTTTCCTTCTCTTTGCAAAGTTTTATTGTACGCCATAATCCCGAATTTTCCGTTAAATTTTTCTTTTGAAAGATTTTCACCCGAAAATTCTACTCCTTTATTTTTAAAGTAATCATAAGCGTTTTCGTCCGCAATCATATACACCGGATTTTCGAGTATGCTTTTTATGGAAAAACGTGTGTATGTTCTTTTGTTTTTGCTCTTTATATTCTTTTGCAGCAAGTAAGTTTCGACCTTTGTTAAAGAATTTGTTTCTTTAAATTTCCCGAATATCAATCTTACTGTATCCGCTTCTTGCGGAATAATCTTAAGCCTAAACATTTGTTTCTTTTTCCCGTCAATAAGAAGCTTTTCCGTTTTTTCAGATTTATAGCCGGTAGGAGCGATTCCGCCAAGCCAACGGCCTGTATGAGCAAGAAGCAGCATGTTGTCACGAATGCGTTCCGCTATGGTTTCCCTTTCAAGTTGGGCAAACACAGAAGCCATGTACATCATCGCTCTGCCCATAGGTCTTGAAGTGTCAAACTGTTCTCTTACAGAAACAAATGAAATTCCGCGATCGTTTAAATCTGTTATAAGCGAAGAAAAGTCACTTACATTTCGGCTTATACGATCAAGGCGATAGCAGATTATATAATCCACTTTTTGTTTTGTGGAATCATCTATCATTTTCTTAAACATGGGTCTATCTAAGTTTTTTGCAGAAAATCCCTCGTCTTCATAAACGAATATGTCTGTATCCCTTGCATTTTTTACATTAGAAAAAATATAATCTTTGCATATTTCAACCTGATTTTCAATTGACTCCCCTTTGCCTGTGCACTTGGATTTACGGCTATATATGTAATACATTTGCCTTGGCCACAGCCCCTTTTGTTCTTTTTGATTATATATGATTAATAATATTCAAATATAAGCATGTATTTCATCTTCCGCCTGGCATAAAAGTAAGCCGGGGTTTTTAAACCCCGGCTTACTAAGTACAAAATAATTATCGATTTTTATTTTAATCTTTTTCATCAAAGATTCTATCTATTTCATATGGCAAGTATTCTAGTGGCGTTTTTTTATTATTGATTCTGGAGATTAATTTTTCTACTTGCTTTTTGTTTAAGCTGATATCAGAAACTATATGTCCGCAGTGAGATTTTATTCCATAAGATTCATAAGAGCCGAAATCGGCATCATAAAAATTTTCTTTTAAAATTCCGTATTCCAAAATATAATTTACCTCCCTTCCGTAGTTTAAAAATACTTTAATTTAAATTGTTTGTATTTGGATTTTATTAGAAATATAGAAATATGTTGATTTAGATTTTTTAGAAAAATCCAAATCAACATATAATATACTAAAAATTTTTTAAATAAAGATAAAATTTATCCCCAATTTTCAATGGTGCTTGCTATATAAATCAAGAATTCTCTTGCTGTAGGATAACCTTTTTCTGCGTCTACCGGTTTAGTATATTCCTTTGCAATAACTTCTAAGTCCGTGCGAAGCCAACCTTCTTTTATAATGTTCCTTATGTTAGTATCTATTAATTTGACGCTGTTACCTGTAATCTCGGAAACTTTCGGGTAAACATTTTTTGAAAGTATAACTTTTTCCCCTTGAAGATAATACTTAATTATAATAACGGATAATATTATGTCCGAAAATCCTTTGCGCGAATCATATATACCACAACTATTTATTTTTTTAGAAATCATTTTGCTGATTTTATCGTATTCTTCTACTTCCATATCAAAAAGTAAGTTTAAACTTTTGCGCTCTAACGCATTTCTGATTTTCTCTTCGTCATCTTTGTTTTTAATTTTATTTCTTCTTTCTATAGATTTATTGACAACTATATTTACCAAGAAAAATATAGGTATAACCACCAAAAGCAAAGTTGACAAAACCCAACAAAATTCTTCGGTATAAACATTTCGACAGTAGTGTTTTATACAGTACTTTATATAAACTAAATAAAGTAGGCTTATTACCGATATTAAAGGCATTAATTTATAGCTGGAAATCTCGCGTATGCTTTGCATCTTTATAATTTTTAATTTATAAATCACAAAAATAGATAATGAGTAAATAAACAAAATAATCAGCCATATCATAACATGGTCTAGTTCGTCCTTAACATTAGCAATCCTCATAATGCTTTTCGTGAAAACTAAAACCATCTCAAAACTCATAAAATGAATAAGTTCAACAGCAATATTTATAAAAAAGGAATACATAAAGAAAAATCTCCACCGGCTCATGCTTTTTGCTTCTATGCAAAAATATGCGAAAAATATACCCGCAGCCAGTATTCTGTAAGTAACGTTACCGGGCAAAAAATAATTGTAAATTTCCAATACCGATACATAAATTAATGAAAATATTATTAGATTTTCAATTTTAAAAATATTTTTATCTTTTTTATGATTAAATATCAGATATCCGAAAATACCCTCAACCAAGAACCTAAGACTATCTATTACGTAAACTATAATCATTGTTTTATTCTCCCAGCCTGACATAATATTTAAAATCTAATCCGATTAGATTTTGTTAGATTTTAGTAATTTTATCAAATAGGTTAAAATAAAACAAGTATGATTCCTCCAAATTTTTACACTTGAGAAATCATACTGTAAATAATGATTATAATATAAATAAGTAATCTAAATGCCTAAGCGTGATTATTTACTATCTCCACATCCAACCCCAGTCTTCCATAAATGAGTTGAATTCCAAAAAATTAAGTATAAACATTATTTCGCCTCCCTTTTTCCATATATTTCCATTTAATTATATCGCTTTCGAGTGTCGATTTATGGCTATGTGCGTCGAAAGTTAAAATTTATTTCAAATGAATTTTTCTCACAGATAAAAAACACTTCATATTTGCAGCGTTTTTTGAATAGTACAAACTCACCTTTCCATATGCTTAGCTATACTGCGTTTAAATGAAGGTGAGAGCTATTTATGGAAGTGAAGATACATTATCCTGCGAGTAAAGAAAGCAAAGAAGCTCTGAATATAAAAGCTGCGGAAATATATAGCGAAATCGTAAAAAATTACATACATAGGCTGAAATGTCCTAAAGAATGCAAGATAAAAATAATCGATGAGCTATTGAAGCTGATGGAAAGTAATTGATTTAACATAATATTTTTATACATTAGGTGAGTATAGAATTTTCAATACATCTTGCAGCGTAACTTGAAAGCCGTATACCCCTATCCGAATTGAAGGTGTTTACAGCCTTTATGAGACCGATTGTTCCAATCGAAATTAAATCATCAGGGTCACTTTTATTAAAATAATATTTTTTTGTTATGTGTGCTACTAATCTTAAATTATGCTTTATAAGCTTATTTTTAGCATCCATATCCCCTTTTTTCAAAAGCTCTATAAATTTTTTCTCTTCTTTTGCCGAAAGAGGCTTGGGGAAAGAATTCGGAGTCATAACATGAAGTACAGCGAAAGGCAAAGTTATTAAAACTTCCATCAATTCCAAAATCCACAATACGCTCACCAACCTAAAAGCACTCATTTTTCATTGTTTTCAATAATATGAAAAATTAAATTAATTGGTGCACGTACTAAGTTAATTTAATTTTATTTTAAACAAAAAAATTCATTTTTGATCTTCCAATGAGCTTTGATTCCAATCTTGAAGTTTTTTTAGTATTTCATTATATTGTTTCATGTTGAGCTCTGATAAATTTTTCAATTCATAAGTTTTTAAAATATTTTTATAAAGCTTTTGAGAATTTTCAAAACCTTCTATCAGTTTTTTTAAGCTCTTAACGTTAGAATCTGATATTTTCTCTGATTCTATCTCCGGAAGATCTTCGCCCGCATATATATAAAGTCCCAATCCGAACATTGACAAATTTTTAACCAGACACCGCATAATGGTTTTGTTTATATCAAACATGGTAGCAGATTCAACAGGAATATTTTTTTTATATTTTGTATCATAAGTGTATTTCACGGCTCTCATTGTTTTGTTGGCGTTGTCCATTACCGGAAGCCACATCTCGTGCGTAAGCTCTTCGATCGTCACACGTGTAAAAACCATATATCCCGTGATTTCATCGTATATATATGGTAAATTATTTTCCCCGAAAAGTTTGACTTCATATTTTGCATTGGGAAATATTTTTTTGACTTCCGCCCACGCATATGGCCACGAAAGATAACTAAGCCCGTTCTTTTTTTCAATATGATTCCCAACATTTATATTGAAAAGGGTTTCGAACACCGAAATGTTTTTCTTACTCATTTTATATTATCCTTTCTAAAGTATTATTTTATATTTTTAAGTTTTTCTTGTTGTTATTTTTCCCCAATTCAGAATATATTTATACATTTTTCGACAGATATATTTAAGCATAGTCGCTAAAATTGATCTTTATTTAAATTAAAAAGCGTTTATGGACTTTAACCAATATTTGTGATATATTTAATAAGTAATTAACGCCGTTTTAAAAAGGAGAAATTATGTTAGAGAAAAAATTCAAAAAAATCATCATTTCCCTGCTCCTGAGTTTACTTGTAATCCTTCCCGTAAATAATGCTATCCTTCAAAATATCGAAGCAAAATGTTCTCCCTTTTTAAATTCAAACATTGCAAACGAGAACATCCACGGGTTTTCACTTAAAAAAACTTTATATTTTAAAGGTCATCCCATTTTTCAGTACCAACATGAAAAATCAGGTGCCTGGGTAATAGTTGAAAAAAATAATAATATAGATAAAAAATTCGAGATAAGCGTCCGTACTCCTCCCGAAAATAACAAAGGTATAAATCATATTATTGAACACTGCGTACTTAACGGAAGTTTGGAATATCCCTGCAAAAACATTATCTGGGAACTTCAAAAATCCGCAAATGCTACTTTTATAAACGCTATGACGACTCCTACTTACACAACTTTCCCTGTTTCAAGTATTGATGAAGACGAACTTGAATCTCTCGCTAAAGTTTATACGAGCGGAGTACTTCACCCTTTATTTTTAAATGATGAAAAGATATTTAAAAAAGAAGGAGTAAGATATGAGCTTAACAGAAAAGGGAAACTGCAGCCCAATGGCACAGTTTTTAACGAGATGCAGCAAGACACAGCCGTGATTCAGGGCTTTGTTAAAAGAGTTTTTCCGGATACTCAGGGCAAAAATATATCCGGAGGATTACCGGAAGATATAATGGATCTTTCATATAAAGAACTTTGCGATACGTATAAAAAATACTATCACCCATCTAATATGCTTATAAATTTAACAGGTGACATAAATCATGAAAAATTTTTCAAGTGGTTGGATAAGGACTACCTAAGCACTTATGAAAATCAAAAAACATCCCCGGTGCATTACCTGCATCAAAATAATGAAAATTTAAAAAAATACGAAATATCGCATTATTATAAAAAAAATACCGATAAAAATATAATCGATATAGCAATAGGCTATATAATTAAACCCGAACTTTACAAAGAAAGTTCGGACAAGCTTAATATTATAAGTTCCGTGATAAATAACCCAAGTTCTCCTCGTACTAAATTTTTAAAAGAAAAAGGTTATCTGGATATAAATATGCGCGTAGCAAATACATTTTATGACCCTTTGGTAACAATAGATCTTTTTACAGATAAAATTAACTTAACTTCACAAGATTGCGTAGAAAAAACTTTGGATGAACTTTTTGAGAAATATCCCGTAACTCAAGCCGAAATTGATCAGGTAATAAATGAAGATAATTTTAATGATAAGTTCGATCAAAACACTCAGCTTTACGAAAACCACATCAGCTCAAATTCGTTTATACTATCCTTTGTAAGATTCGGTGACCCATGCTCTTTAAATTATTTTCATATGGATCAAGACGGAAATACGGTAAGCGAATTTGATAGCGATATCAGCGAAAAAAACATTCATAATACAATCAATGAATTCCTTTCTAAAAACAAACAATTAATAACAATATTTTTGCCTACCGATGATCTCAAATTAAACACAGCGAATAAGATAGAAGAGAAATTAAAATCCATGGAATCTCACAAAGAAATTCTTACCAAAAATTATCAAGAACAAAAGAAGTGGGCAGAATCAGCTAACAGCCCTGAAAATACAAATTTGATAAAAAGTATATTCAAAAAACTTTGTGATATAAATACCCCTGATTTCAAATGCCCGATAGATAAAAATATTATTAACGGCAAGGAATACTACCAATCAGTTCAGGAAATAGGAGATTTTATATCTTGCAAATTTATTTTCAAAATAAATCATCTTTCCGACGATGATAAAAAGTATTGGGAGATTTTACTGAATTGTTTTATTTTAAACGATACTAAGAATTATTCTCGCGAAGAATTGGAAAAACAAAAATCCGGAAAATTCAACATTAATTTATCTTATGATATACATGAGGAGACAAATGGTGAAAAAAATGCATTTTTGACCGTAAACATTATATCGCAAAAAGATGATATCCAAGAAACCTTTGAGCTTTTAAAAGAACAAGTAAATAATATAGATTTTAAAGACAAGAGAACTTTACAAGAGTTTTTAAAAATTAAAAATTCGTTTTACGAATCCACGCCTAAAACATTTTTGAAATTTAGGGATCTTGTTAGTACACAAAACTCATATGAAAAAATTTATTTGAATGGAAATCAAACCGAAGAGGACAAAAATAAATTTTTCAAAGAATTGCTCTCCTCGATAGACAGCAAAGAGTTCTTAAACTTTTTTTCACAAAAGGCAGAAAACATAAGGAGCAAAACATTTAACCAAAAATCTTTGGAAGGAATCGGGATATGTGCATCAGAAAAAAATCAAGATTTAGCAAAATCGATTGCACAAGATTTTGTTCAATCACTAAGTAACGAAAAAATTGCCGATGATGCGAAACTTTATTTCCCTCCACCGCAAAATAAAAATATTGCTTTTATTGAACCAAGCCAATCAAACAATGAGATAATATGCGTAATAGATTCAAAAGAACTCAGTAATGATATAAATTTCAACTTAACATGCGAACTTTTAAACAATGTATTCCTAATGCCCCTTATCCGCGAAAAAAACGGAGCTTATGGTGCTTCAATATTTTCAGATCCCGATAACGATAAAATCATAATAAGATCTACCAAAGACCCTAACATAAGCTCGACTGTAAATGTATTCAAATCGATTCCTCAATTTATTAAAGCACACGAATTTACAACCGAAGAAATAGAAAATGTATCTAAAAATTTTTTAGGTTCACTGTTTGTAAAAAACAAACTGGATTTATCAGATAATCAAATTGAAAAAGCCGTGTGTCAAAAAACTGATCACTGTGATGTTTTAAACAAAAATATAAAAAAAATAAAAACAATGTCCCAAGAAGAAATTAAACGCCATGGAAAGATTCTAGAAAATCTTATAAGCAATATGCGAATATATGCGATATCGGGAAATCTTCAAGAATCAGATAGAAAACTTTTCGATATGGTAATCGAGTAAAATCTATGAACCCACACCGAAAGCTTTAAGGTGAAAACATCTGTTAAATTATATTTTCGGTAAGTATTTCCGATTTAAGTATATCTTTCAGTATTTTTCGAGTTTCCCGCCGAACTTTATCCATAGGGCAGTTTTCCGCCTGGCTTTCATTTATAAATCCCCATAATCCGTAACATAAAAATGCAGCTATCTTTTTAACATTGTACTTGGGTTTTAGAATTTTGCTTCGCTTTTGGGTATGAATTTCAAGATACTGCAAAATGTACCGGTAAAAAGAAAAATTCAGATATGGATTTTCATGCGGAGAGGTATGAGAAAAAAATTCAAGATTTTTGTAATACATGTTAAGTATACAGTCTAAAAAATTGCAGTAACTTGAAATAGGATCCTTATCAAAGTTGTTTTCTTCTTGGAGTCTTTTATACTCATCTTGAGCAACTTTGATCATATCGTTTGATATGTCATCTATAAGATCATATTTATCATTATAATGAGCATAAAACGTAATACGGCTTGTGTGAGAAATTTCACAAAGTTCTTTAACGGTAATTTGCTCAAACGATTTTTTTGAAATCATATGAATAAGAGTTTGTTTTAAATTGTTTTTTGTTTTTATAACCCTTTTATCTTCGAGCATTAATTATGCACATCTCCAAATCTGTATAATTAAAATCACAAATTAATTATTATGTAATTTTAATTGTATTTACAATAATTTATAATTATAACACTTGTATACATAATTATCATCTAATTAAATAATATGGGAGACGTATACCTATGAACAAATATATTCTTAGTTGTTGCTCAACGTTTGATCTTTCAAAAAAACATTTTGAAGAAAAAGGTATTCACTATGTATGCTTTCACTATTCAATAAACGGTACACAATATCCTGATGATCTCGGTCAAACTATGTCCTTTAAAAATTTTTATGAAATTTTAAAAAACAAAAATGTTGATGTAAAAACTTCTCAAGTAAACTCGGGTGAATTTATAGACTATTTCACTCCTTTTTTGGAAAATGGTAATGATATTTTGCATCTATGTCTATCTTCCGGAATTTCAGGAGTCTACAACTCAGCGCTCATAGCAAAAAACGAACTCGAAAAAAAATTTCCGGATAGGAAAATTTATATAGTGGATTCGTTGGCAGGCTCTTCGGGCGGCGGGCTTATAATGGATAAACTTGCGGAGCTTAAAAACAGCGCAATGAATATAGACGAGCTCTATCAATGGGCAGAAGAAAACAAATTAAAAATGAATCACTGGTTTTTTTCATCTGATCTTACTTTCTATATTCGTGGAGGACGAATTTCCAAAACAGCGGGGTTAATAGGCACAATGCTTAAAATTTGCCCCATCCTTAATGTAAACGCTGAAGGAAAATTAGTGCCAAGATTAAAAGTTCGAACAAAAGAAAAGGCTATAGACGAAATGCTTACAAAAATGGAACAAAACGCAGAAAATGGTGTTAATTATTCGGGCAAATGCTACATTTCCCATTCAGATTGTTACGAAGACGCTAAAAAACTTGCAGATAAAATAAATCAAAAGTTTAAAAATTTACAAGAAAAAGTTAAAATAAATGATATTGGCACAACTGTAGGCAGTCATACAGGGCCGGGAACAATAGCACTCTTTTTTTGGGGGAACAAGAGAACAGATTAATTTATTTAAAAAATCGGAGATGACGCTAGGATGTCATCTCCGATAAGATTTTGCTTAATTTTACTTGAAAATAAATAGCAAATACCTGAATATTTATATTTTCTCGGTTTCGCCGCCGCCGAATTGTACCTCTACGATTCACATAAGAATTTCTTACAATAATATATTTCCTGATGTTTACTATATCTGTACCTATAATAGTATAACTGTGCTGAAAAAGCCCTTT
>CAZSYK010000007.1:39723-47576 GCA_964610685.1 uncultured Eubacteriales bacterium | reverse complement strand
TCCACAACCAAACCACGTTCTTTATCGAAAAAGAACTCAGAAAACATGAAAATATAGCTACGATTCTCGTGCCGTATTTTTACAATAAACCTAAAACAAGCAATAAAAAGGTGGTTCAAAGCGTTTAGGAGGGCATAAATTTAGGTGAAAAAATTTTTAAAAAGTTTAATTTGTTTTTTTGGTGTAATTTCAATCGTCGGATGCGTTTTAAATGTATTTGCATTCGATACGCTGTCTCACATCAAAGAAAGAGGTTTTATAAGAGTATCAACCAATGCGGAGTTTGAACCTTTTGAATATAAAGATGGCGATAAATTAGTTGGGATTGATATTGATATAGCCAAGAAAATAGCAGACAGCCTTGGCGTTTCAATGAAAACAGATGATGTTTCGTATGATGCCATTACTTTAGAGCTTGCGAATGAAAACTGTGATTTTGCGATTGCCGCAATGAGTTACAGTGAAGATAAAGCTAAAAGCGTCGACTTTTCTGACCCGTATTACTACTCAAAGCAGGCAGTTATGGTGTCAAACTCAAGCGACGTGAAATCAGCAGCCGATCTTACCGATAAAAGAATCGGAGTTCATATGGGAACTACCGGTGACATATATTGCACCCAAAATTTTAAAAACGCTGACATACAAAGGTATAGTAAGGGTTCAGATGCCGTTCTTGATCTAATTAACGGACGTATTGATGCGGTTGTAATTGATGAGGTTCCTGCGCGTAAGCTTATAAAACTTTCAAATAATAAAGCTAAACTATTAGGCAGCTATCTTTTTGAAGAAAGCTATCGCATTGCTGTTCCCAAAGGAAACGCAGAGCTTCTTGACTACGTAAACCTTTCTCTTGGAAAGATGAAAAATGATGGGGAAATTGACAAAATAGTAAACAAATATACTACCACCGGAGGAACGTCAAGCGTGGACATAGTAGCACAGTTTTATAATAATCTTATGTATAAAGATCGCTATAAAATGATTTTGAGCGGACTGCTTGCTACTGTTAAAATTACCGCTATGACTCTTCTGATCGGAATAGTAATAGGGCTTGCCGTGGCACTCGTAAAAGTAAGCCGTAGAAATAATCTTGCGTTTAAAATTCTTAAAGGTTTATCAAATGTTTACCTTACTGTTATCCGTGGCACGCCTATTGTAGTTCAGCTTTTTGTCATCTACTATATTATTTTTGCCTCTACAGGTCTTAGCAAAATAATGGTTGCCATGATTGCGTTTGGAATAAATTCAGGTGCTTATGTTTCGGAGATTATAAGGTCAGGGATACTTTCAGTGGATAGCGGTCAGTATGAAGCAGGCAGATCTTTAGGGCTTAGCGGAAAAATCACAATGACAAAAATTATACTTCCGCAGGCATTTAAAAACGTTCTGCCAACGCTTGTAAACGAGTTTATTCAGCTCATAAAAGAAACTTCCGTGGCCGGATTCATAGGAGTTATGGATCTTTCCCGTGCGGGGGATATAATAAGAAGCCAGACATATGAGCCGTTCGCTCCTCTTATGACAGTGGCTTTGATTTATCTTGTTATCATTATGATTACAACGCTACTTATGTCGTTTTTGGAAAGGAGGTTGCGCGCAGGTGATAAGCGTTAAAAATCTTTATAAAGAATTTAAACACGGTGGTAAAACACTCAGAATACTCAGCGGAATAAACGTGGACATTCATAAGGGTGAAAAAATTGCCATAATAGGGCCTTCGGGTTCCGGGAAAAGCACCTTTTTGAGATGTTTAAATGGCCTTGAAATACCCACCAGCGGGGAAATAGATTTCGAAGAGAAAAATATAACCGATCCAAAGTGCGATATGGACGCCGTAAGAAAAGACATCGGTATGGTGTTCCAGCATTTCAATCTTTTCCCGCACTTGACTATTCTCCAAAACATCACGTTAGCTCCCATAGCTTTAAAAGTATACTCACCCAAAGATGCCGAGCAATGTGCGCTGGCTCTTTTGGAAAAGGTAGGACTTCGGGATAAAGCCAATGAGTATCCTGTTCGGCTTTCGGGCGGTCAAAAGCAACGCGTGGCGATAATAAGAGCTCTTATTATGAATCCGAAAGTTATGCTTTTTGATGAGCCCACTTCAGCACTTGATCCTGAAATGATAAAAGAAGTCATATCGGTTATGGTGGATATTGCAAAACACGGTATGACCATGATAGTAGTGACTCATGAAATGAGCTTTGTAAAAGAAGCCGCGACCAGAGTGCTTTTTATGGATGAAGGAAAAATCATTGCCGATGAAACTCCCGAACAATTGTTTGAAAACTGCCAAAATGTTCGTGTTAGCAAGTTTTTGAGCAAACTTGTATAGATTTTATTGTGAGAAGGTTCTTTAATGAAATTTTTAAGTAAGTCCTTTCTTGAAACAGGGCAAATAGCTAAGCATTTAGCTGAAACTTTAAAGGGCAACGAGATAATTGCTCTTTACGGTGACCTTGGTGCCGGCAAAACAGCTTTCACAAGAGGAGTGGCAGATTTTTTTGGCATAAAAGGTATGGTTTCAAGCCCGACTTTTTCAATAATGAACGAATATCAAAGTGATAAATTTAAAATTTATCACTTTGATATGTATAGGGTGAATTCTCTTGAAGATTTGGAGTCCACAGGTTTTTTTGACTATATCGATAACGGTATTATTATAATAGAGTGGGCGGAAAATATAGAAAAAGATTTCCCGAATGGTGCGATTAAAGTTCACATTGACAAAACCGAAGATGAAAACACGCGCCTTATAAAAATAGATGGAGCTGAGTTTTGATGAAAATATTGGCCGTTGATTCCTCATCGATAACGGCGTCGGTGGCTTTAGTGGAAAACGAAAAAATAATATCGGAATTTTTTATCAATGCCGGTCTTACTCACAGCGAAACGTTAGCTCCGATGATCGACTCGGTTTTAAAAAATTCTAAAATAAACCCCCAAGAAATTGATTTGTTTGCGGTTACGAACGGCCCCGGTTCATTTACCGGTTTAAGAATAGGAGTTTCCACAATAAAAGCAATGGCTATAGCTCTCGGCAAGCCCTGTATAGGTGTTTCTTCACTCTATGCTCTTGCGCAAGGCTCTTGGAATTCGCAATCTGTGATTTGCGCATGCATGGATGCAAGGCGCGATCAGCTTTATAACGCGATTTTTAGAATTCAAGACGAAAAAATTATCAGATTGATTGAAGATAGGGCGATTTTTGTCGAAAATTTAATTGCAGATTTACGAAATTTAAATGAAAAGATTGAATTTGTTGGAGATGGAGCCGCAATATGTTACAATAATATAACAAGAAACTTTCCGGGTATACTGGTTCTTGAAAAAAGCCGTTATATAAAAGCATCGAACGTGGCTTTTGCAGCTAAGGAAATGTATGATAGAGGAGGCGCAAGCGACCCGTGTGCCTTGTCGCTTAATTATATAAGAATACCTCAAGCCGAAAGGCTTCTTAAAGAAAAAAATTTATAGGTGTAGGTGAAAATACTTTGATAGCAATAGGTTCAGATCATGCCGGATATGAAATGAAAGAAAAAATAAAGAAATATCTTGAAGAAAATAAAATTTTATATAAAGATTTCGGTACATTTAGCGAGGAATCATGCGATTATCCGATTTTTGCCGAAAAAGTCGCAGATTCCGTGGCAAGTAACGAGAGTTTCAGAGGAATCCTTATTTGCGGAACAGGGATCGGAATATCAATAGCTGCGAATAAAGTAAAGGGCATTAGAGCTGCGCTTTGTTATGAACCGTTTTTTGCCGAGATGTCCAGAAAACATAACGACGCCAACATAGTGTGCATAGGCGGAAGAACTACGGATTTCAAAACTGTAAAAGCTATAGTTGATGCATTTTTAAATACCGATTTTGAAGGCGGTAGACATGAAAAAAGATTAAAGGAAATTGAGAACATAGAAAAAAGATGCAACGAAAAATAAAAAGGAGGACAATTAAATGCCGTCAAATTCGAATGTTATGGTGATGGATCACCCGCTTATACAGCATAAAATAACTCTTTTAAGAGATAAAAACACAGGTTCCAAGGAGTTTAGGGAACTCATAAGTGAAGTAACTATGCTGATGTGCTATGAATCGCTTAGGGATTTGCCCCTTAAGGAAATTGAAGTTGAAACTCCTGTAACGACTGCAAAAACCAAAGTTTTATCAGAAAGGCATCTGGCTTTTATTCCTATTTTAAGAGCAGGTATGGGTATGGTCGAAGGAGTAATGAATCTTATGCCTACGTCAAGAATAGGTCATATTGGGCTTTATCGCGACCCTGAAACCTTACAACCGATTGAGTATTATTGTAAACTTCCAAGCGATATAAGTGAACGCGATGTGATAATACTTGATCCTATGCTTGCGACGGGCGGATCCGCTATTGACGCGATTACTCTTGTTAAGAGCAAAAACCCGAAAACGATAAAGTTTATGTGCATAATGGCATCTCCCGAAGGAATAGAAGCTCTCAGCAAAGCGCATCCTGATGTTAAAATTTACTGTGCCGCCAAAGATAAGGGGCTAAATGAACATGGTTATATTGTGCCGGGGCTTGGCGATGCAGGAGACCGAATTTTTGGAACTAAATAAGATATTTAAAAGTTAAAGGAAATGTAATTTATGGGAAATGTAAAAGACTTTATATGGAGATTTGTTAAAAGATATAGAAGATATGCGTTGTTTTTTTGCGATTTTATTATCTGGAATCTTTCTTTTTATATTTCTTTTGCAATAAATAAAAACAGTCTGAGCTTTATTGGTTTTGACCCGTTATTTTTAAAATGCATAAGCATAATTAATATCTGTTTTGCTATAATGTTTATTGCTTTTAAACTTTATGATAAAATATGGCGCTATGCAGATGTTGAAGATTTTTTTTACGCAGGAATTGCAACGTTTTGTGCGAATTTTATGTTTTTCGTGGTGACTATATTCTGCGGAATGAAAATGAGTGCGAGAATGTATTTTATTTTTCTTTTAACTTCTACGCTCAGCGTGTTTATGTTTAGGATACTTTACAGAGTAAACAGACTTATTGACAACGTGTCGAGTGAAGATACTGTGAACAAAAAGAGAATGCTTATTGTTGGCGCAGGGGAATCCACGGTATCACTTATTCGTGAAATTTCGAAATATTCCGCAAATGAATATTTCCCGGTTGCGGTTGTTGATGATGACCACGAAAAAATTGGCAGAAAAATTTTGGGAGTAAAAGTCGAGGGTTCCACCGAGAAAATCCCCGAGATATGTAAAAAATTTAATGTCGAGGTTATACTTTTTGCAATAACTTCCATCTCATCGTCTCAAAGAAGGCGTATTCTTGACATATGCGCGAAGACTAATCTTGAAGTCAGAATAATCCCCAATATGTACGAAGCAATGACTTCCGGCACGTCTATTGCCTCGGCGATTCGCAAAATCAAAGTTGAAGATCTTTTGGGTCGTGAACCGATTATATTTGATAAGCATCAATATGGCGGTTATCTTATAGATAAAACTGTTCTTATTACAGGCGGAGGAGGTTCAATTGGTTCTGAGCTTTGTCGCCAAATAGCACAGCTTGGTCCAAAAAAACTTATTATTCTTGATGTTTATGAAAATAATGCTTATGATATCCAGCAAGAACTTCTGATGAAATATGGCGATAGTCTTAATTTATCGGTTGAAATTGCCACGATATGCGATAAAAAAGAACTTGAAGATATTTTCAAAAAAGAAAACATTGATGTTGTATTTCATGCTGCGGCACATAAGCATGTACCGCTTATGGAAAAAAACTCGGAAGAAGCGGTTAAGAACAATGTTTTTGGGACGCTTAATATGCTTGAATGCGCAGACCAATACGGAGTTAAAAAATTTGTTCAGATATCAACCGACAAAGCTGTAAATCCCACGAACATTATGGGTGCAACAAAAAGAGTATGCGAGATGCTCGTTCAGATAAAGAGCCGGGAGAGCAAAACTGAATTTGTTGCTGTTAGATTCGGAAATGTTTTGGGTTCTAACGGTTCGGTCATACCTCTTTTTGAAGAACAGATTAAAAAAATGGGTCCTGTAACCGTAACTCATCCTGATATAATACGGTATTTCATGACTATCCCCGAAGCGGTTTCCTTGGTTATGACAGCGGGCGGGCTTGCACAAGGTGGAGAAATATTTGTTCTTGATATGGGGGCTCCCGTTAAGATAAAAGATCTGGCGGAAAATCTCATAAGGCTTTCGGGGTTAATCCCTGATGAAGACATTAAAATAGAGTACATGGGATTACGCCCCGGCGAAAAGCTTTACGAAGAGCTTTTGATGGATGAGGAAGGAATCAGAAAAACAAAAAGCAAAAAGATTTATATAGGTAGTCCGATTGATGTAGATGCCGATGATTTTAGAAAAGACCTTTCGGAACTTAAGGAAGTAAGCGATTGTGGCAGTGAAGAAGAAATAGAAAAATTACTTCTGAAAATGGTGCCTACATTCAAGCGTAATTCAAAACCTGAATAAAATTATAAAAAGTACACATTTAGCATGTGTACTTTTTATTTGTCTGAAATGCAGGGTTTTGTTAAAAATCAACAACAAAATTTGACTTTACATTAAATTTAGGTATAATAATTATAAATTAAATTTGGAGGGGATTTTAAATGGGGATTTTGAAGGGTGCAGATCAAAAAAGGAAAGATTTTTATGAAAGCATAGAAAAAATTTATTTTTTAACAAACATGGATGAAAATGAAATATTAGAAAATCTTCAAAGTTTATACCATGCGATAAAAAATTGGGAAAAAAATAATAAGAATAAAGATAAAAGTGATAACATTTTATGTCAAGTTAGATTGGTTGCCCAAGAAGCGGAAGAACGTATCATAAAACCTTATAATAAAGGCGCAGTTGTTGATTCATTGACTCGGCTTTCAAAATATTGTCAACAAGCCGGTAGTTTTAAGCCCGGCTTGTTGACAGTTGGTGCTGTGCTTGATTATAAAAAGAGTAAGGAAAAGTTTAAGAATTTGAGTAAAGAATTAGATAAGCTTGCAGGCTCAATTGATATAGTTTGATGATAATCTGCGAATTTTTATTAAATTTCTTTATAAAATATTTAGAAATTAAAAAACGATTTATAATTTTAATGAATTATTTTTAAAAAGGAGTAAAGAATATGAAAACTTTAGGAGATATAAAACAAAAAAGAGAAATTTTTTACAAAGAAATCGAACACATTAGTTTTAGAGCTGCAAGTAATAATAAAGAAGATTTGTTAGAAATGATCGGAGAAAACTGTAGCAGGCTATGGCAAGCCATTAGTCATAGAACTAAAATTCATAGTGATAAGAGTGAAAGTGACAAGTATTTAATAAAAATA
This sequence comes from uncultured Eubacteriales bacterium, assembly GCA_964610685.1. Lineage (GTDB taxonomy): Bacteria > Bacillota > Clostridia > Oscillospirales > Acutalibacteraceae > UMGS1491. The sequence goes on along the minus strand of CAZSYK010000007.1, from coordinate 40,213 downwards.
CAGAATGCCGCTTCTCCCCTGTCGGTCATGATGAATAAAATTAAAAAGGGAGAAAAAGAAACAATTTTAAATGAATTATTTTATGATTCACATTTGATATCGTCATTAACAGCTTTACAAGACGCTTGCGAAAAAGCAGGAGTTGTTAAATTCGGCAAATTAACATTCGGAGCTGTGCTTGATTACAAACCTACTCAGAAAAAATTTATAGATTTAAGTAACGAAATTAGCTTATTGGTAAAAAAAATTAAAAAATTAGAAAATAATTAGAATAAAAGTTAAGCATTCAGTGAAAAAGTAAAGTGTAGGCTTTTTATTGCATACATTTTGCTTTTTTTATCTCATCGGTTGCAAGTTTGTCGCAAAGCTCATTTTCGAGATGCCCGGAGTGGCCTTTTACCCAAGTTATTTCAATTGTGTGTTTGTTCATCAAGTTCAGAAGCTTTTCCCACAGGTCGGAGTTTAAAGCAGGTTTTTTGTCACTTTTTTT
>CAZSYK010000007.1:0-39713 GCA_964610685.1 uncultured Eubacteriales bacterium | reverse complement strand
CCAGTTTTCCGCCCATCCGTTTTTTATAGAGTCGCAGACGTATTTGGAGTCTGTGAATGCCTTTATTATGCAGGGTTCTTTAACTGTTTCGAGAGCTTTTATGAAAGCTATAAGTTCCATGCGATTATTGGTGGTTTCTTCTTCATAGCCTGAAATTTCTTTGCGATTGTTTTTGTACACCATTACTGCTCCCCAACCTCCTGCGCCGGGGTTGCCGCTGCATGCTCCGTCCGTATATATCTCTATTTCTTTCATGTGTAAAGCTCCTTGAAATTTTAAAAATTTAAAAAAGGTTAAAATTGGAAAATATGTTGACTGCTTCTAAAAAATATATTATAATGGAAATAATGTTTGAAGTACGGAATTGATTTTACTTTTATATTCGGATTAATTTCATATGTTTTTGAAACTATAATCATGTTCGGATTTTCTGAACTGGTTTATTTAATATTTTAAAAAAATTTAGGAGGTAATTTTGTGATGGAAAAATTAAATGGCGAAAATAAAAAAGAAAATATAAAAAAACCCATAAAAAAGATAATTGAAAACACAAAAAACAAAAAAACTACAATTAAAAATTATAGCACAGAGTTAAAAACAAATAAACCACATATAAAACCTGCTTTTCCGGTCGGTTCCGAACTAAAGAATCAAAGAAAGCATGAAAGTGGTTTGACCGGAAGTGCGGCAATTACACCTAAACCCGTTAATAATTCATCTCGCAAAACTGCTGTGGGATCCAAAAACAATAAATCTATGAAAGTAGTGTTTTTGGGTGGACTTAATCAGATTGGTAAAAATATAACCGCATTCGAATGCGATAACGACATTATAATTGTTGACTGTGGAATGTCATTCCCTGATGGCGAAATGCTCGGAATAGACCTTGTTATTCCGGATTTCTCTTATCTTGAATCAAATCGTGATAAAATAAAAGGATTAGTGATTACGCACGGTCACGAAGATCATATCGGAGCTATCCCATATCTTCTGAATAAAATAAACGTTCCTATATACGCTACTCCTCTGGCAATTGGTCTTATTAGCAGTAAACTTAAGGAAAACAGACTTCTCGGCACCACAAAGCTTACAACTGTATTACCCGGTCAAAGTATACGACTGGGTTGCATGGATGTTGAATTTATAAATGTAAACCATTCGATTCCCGACGCCGTTGCGCTGGCAATACATTCGCCTGCGGGAACAGTTATCCATACAGGTGACTTTAAAATCGACTGCACACCTTCACGTGGCGAAATGATCAATCTTGCAAGATTTGCCGAACTTGGTAAGGAAGGCGTTTTGGCGCTTATGGCAGATTCAACCAACGCTGAGCGACCGGGCTACACAATGACTGAGCGTAAAATAGATCAGTCTTTTGAACTGCTTTTCCAAAAAGCCAAGAATAAAAGAATAGTTATCGCTACATTTGCATCAAACGTAGGGCGCGTTCAACAGATAATTAATTGTGCTGCTAATTATGGCAAGAAAGTGGCGTTTTCGGGACGCAGTATGATAAATTATGTCACTATAGCAAGGCAGCTGAAATATCTGGATGCTCCCGATGGAGTGATTATAGATATTGATCTTATAACTAAATATGCTAAAAACGAAGTGGTTCTTGTAACCACGGGAAGCCAAGGCGAACCTATGTCTGCTCTTCATAGAATGGCTTTTTCGGAGCATAAAAAAGTGGAAGTCGGACCTGAAGATTTTATTATAATTTCCGCAACTCCGATTCCGGGCAATGAAAAAACCGTTGGAGCTGTAGTTAATGAGCTTATGAAGCTTGGCTGCGAAGTTGTTTACGAATCAATGTACGAAGTTCACGTTTCGGGTCACGCGTGCCAGGAAGAACTTAAAATTATGCAGGGTATAATAAAACCACAGTATTTTATACCTGTTCACGGCGAACGCAGACATCTTGTAAAGCATGCCGCGCTTGCTACTTCTATGGGTCTTCCTTCTTCAAATGTGTTTGTTGGGGATACCGGAGATATTCTTGAAATAAATAAAAATCATATGAAAAAAATTGGTCAAGTTCCGCTTGAGCTTGTACTGGTAGACGGTATAGGTGTCGGCGATGTTGGAAGCATAGTTCTTCGCGATCGTAAGCATCTTGGAGAAGACGGCTTGATAGTAGTTGTCGCTACTTTGGATTCTTCGGATAAACATGTTATCGCGGGTCCTGATATTGTATCTCGTGGATTTGTCTATGTGAGGGAATCTGAACATCTTATAGAAGAAGCAAGAAGAGTTGCGCTTAAAGCTCTGGAAGGATGCGCGGATCAAAAAACTCGTGACTGGAGTATGATAAAAACAAAAGTCAGAGACGATCTCTACAAATTATTCCATAACAGAACAAGAAGAAATCCTGTTATTTTGCCAATAATAATGGAAGTTTAGTTGTTTGTGGGAAGTTAAATGAAAAATATGCGATATTTAAATTTTTAATTCATGTGTTAAAATATGATGGCATAGAAAAAGCTGGAGAAAAATTCAATTTGTTAGTATAATATTTTTAACTATACGCAAATGAATGATCTTCAGTTTTTGCTTTAAGAGGTGAGTGTTTTATGAATAAAAGCGGCTTCTCGATTTATACGATTTTTGCTGTCATTGCTTTTATAATGTTTATCATGAGCATAGCGGTGTTTCCTTTTAGCATGGTGGTTTCCTTGATTAGCATGCTGATTACTTTAACAATAGTCACTGTTGTCTTTACGCTTATTAAAAACTATAAAAATTATATATTCGGAGTTTCGGAAAATGTAAAAAGGCTTATCGGTGGCAAATCGGAAGATTTGTTAGACGCGGTTCCGATTCCTTTGGCAATAGTACCCTGCACCGATAGTGATGAAATCGTTTTTTGCAATAAAGCTTTTAAAGAAAATTTTTTGGAAGGTAAAGAAGACATTAACAGCTCTGTGAATTTATTTATTCCCGGTCAAACTGTTAACGGCATACTTTCTAAAACCCATGCCGATGTAGCTTACGGTAATAAGAAATTTAAAGTATCTGCAAAAGAAATTGATAATTTTGTGATTTTATATTTTTTTGATAATACCGAATATAAAAATATAAAACAGCAGTATATAGATAGCCGTATATGTGCCGGGCTTGTTTCGTTTGATAATAAAGAAGAACTTCGTGAATCGTCAACCGATGAGCAAAATTTACAAATTTCCATATCTGTTGAAAATATACTTCAGCAATGGATAAACGGAGTACATGGCATTTTTAAAAAACTTAATGATAGCAAATATCTAATTGTTTTTGAAGAAAGATATCTGAAAAAATTTATAGAGGGAAAATTTAAAATTATTGACGAAATCCACAGTGCTAAGATAGATGATCATCGCTATGCAACTGTTTCCATTGGCATAAGCCGAGGAGCTTCTGATTTTGAAGAAGCAATGACATGGTCAAAAAGTGCGCTTGATATGTCGCTTGGACGCGGCGGAGACCAAGTGACTGTTAAAAACAATAATTCTTATGAATTTTTCGGAGGAAAATCTCAAGGACTTGAAAAACGCAGTAAAGTGCGCACAAGAGTTGTTGCTATGGCGCTTCTTGAAAAAATACAGTCCAGTGATTCGGTTTTTATAATGGGTCACAAATTTTCGGATTTTGACAGTATCGGAGCAGCAGCAGGATTGTGGGGCGTGTGCGCAAGAGTTAAAAAGAAAAATACTTATATAATCGTAAATAAAAGCCAATCACTGGCAGGGCGTGCAATTAATCACCTTCAAAAATCATATTCCGATAAGATGTTTATATCACCCGAGCAAGCAAAATTTATGATAACAGAGAATTCTTTCCTTATAATAGTTGACACTCATTTCTTTAAATCTCTTGAAAGTGTAGACGTTTATAAAAAGATTAACAATGTTGCGGTAATAGATCATCATCGCATGACTGTTGACAAGATAAATCACGCTTTGATATTCTACCACGAGCCTTTCGCTTCTTCTGCATGTGAAATGGTAACCGAGCTTATTCAGTATATGAGCGATAAAGGGCTGAGAAAAGCTGAGGCTGAATGCCTTTTGGCAGGAATTATGCTTGATACCAAAAATTTTTCTTTAAAGTCCGGAATACGTACCTTCGAAGCAGCTGCTTACCTTAAAAAGAAAGGTGCGGATAATGCGGAGGTTAAAAAAATGTTTGCAAGTTCAATGGATGCATATAAAATAAAATGCAAGATTATAGAAAACGCTCATATAATTGAAGGGTGTGCCATAGCAAGGTTGAGCGAACCGGAAAAAGATGCAAGAGTGCCTTGCGCTCAGGCGGCAGATGAACTTCTCGATGTAAAAAATGTCAGAGCATCGTTTGTTATTTTCCCTGACGAAAGCGGAGTAAGCATTTCGGCAAGGTCGCTTGGAGATCCGAATGTTCAGGTTATAATGGAAGCTTTGGGCGGGGGAGGTCATCAGACTATGGCCGCGGCTCAAATACCAAATATGAATTTTGAACAGGCTGAAGAAAAATTAATTAAAATTATAAAAGAAAAAATTAGCGAAAGAAAAATCAGAACGGAGAATGAAACATGAAAGTGATTTTACTTAGTGATGTGCGAGGAAGCGGAAAAAAGGGAGAGGTCGTGAAAGTTTCTGACGGATACGCAAAGAATTGCCTTTTCCCAAAAAATCTTGCAAAGGAAGCTAATGCTCAGGCTCTTCAAGAACTTTCTAACGAAAAAGCATCTGCTGTTCATCGACAAGAGCTCGAAAAACAAGAAGCTCAGAAAACAGTAAAGGTTATAAACGGGAAATCAGTTAAAATCATTTCAAAATCCGGAGATGCCGGCAAGCTTTTCGGCGCGGTTACTTCTAAAGATATAGCGACTAAAATCAGCGAAACGTATAATGTTCCGATTGATAAAAAGAAAATTCATTTGAATGAAGATATAAAATCTCTTGGTACATATAGTTTTCAGGTCAAAATATATAATGGAATAACCGCAGAAATGTCAGTGATTGTAACGGATAAATAGGATTCTTGATTTTAAGTGTGTGCGCCCGTATTTTACGGGTTGCACACTTTTTTATTGCTAAAAATTAAATTCAAATGATTAAAATTTATGAAATGGGCAAAAAATACTCTTGTCAAATGTTTTTTAAATAGTATTGATGGAGAGTGGATTTGAATGGAAATTAAAAGAGGGGATATATTTTATGCCGATTTAAGCCCTGTTGTCGGTTCGGAACAAGGTGGAGTTCGCCCGGTTCTTATAGTTCAAAACGATGTCGGGAATAAATTCAGCCCGACGGTTATTGCCGCTGCCATAACCAGCCAGGAAACCAAATCCAAATTACCTACGCATATAAACTTGGTTTCGGGTGGATGCGGTCTTGCGAAAGACTCGATAGTTATGCTCGAGCAGGTTAGAACACTCGACAAAAAAAGGCTCAGAGAAAAAAGAGGAGCGGCCGATGATGCTTCGATGAATAAAATTGACGAGGCTTTGTCAGTAAGTTTTGGCTTGCCTGTAAATAACAGCTCTACATATTAAATAAGAATTTATTTAATTAAAAAGAGCAACTATTTTGCATAAGTCAACACAAACTAACAATATCCGAATAATTATTTAGTGAAAAATTAATAGAACGTTCTGATTAACCGTGATATAATACGGGTGTATATTGAAAATATCACAAAAAAGCGTATTATATAATTTTTTTATAGTCAAATTATTTATTATAAGGTTTTAATTAATAAAAATTATATTTATGTAAAAGTAATTAAGTAGAATTTGAGATGAAGGGGGATTGAGAGCCTCAACGTAATCAGAGCGTGAGGGTGATTTTAAAGGGAGCTGATTTTTATTAAAGAATCTGTTTATAAGGATAAATCTTCCGCAAAATCAAATCAAAAAGAAAATACACTTGATTATTACGTTTCTAAAGTTTCCGCCGGAATCAACGATGTTAATTGGTGGAGCGAAAGCAGCAAAGGAAGCGTAGAGCGTGGAAATGAATCTAAAAAACATGAATTTTTAAAAAAAAATATCAAAGTTACCACGGTTATACCTCCTCATGTTGAGAAAAAGCGAGATATCCCTGATAATTTGGGCTACTTTGAAACTCGTTTCGGAACAATTGAAGTAGGTTATAAAAAGTATAAAAAAGACAGCGATATAGCATTTTCTTTTGTGCCTGAATCTGTAAAAGAAACAGAAAATGTGCCCGAAAGAAAACTCAAAGATCCAAACAATTATTTCGCAGGAGAAATCGGTAGCGAAAATAAAAAATTTAAAGCGAGCAAAATAAGTTTTCTATATGATCCTCAAAATAAGGAAATGAAAAAACTCGAAGAGGATCATGACGGAATAGCAGATGAAGAAGACAAGCTGCTTTATCAAGACAAAAAAGAAGAAAAAAGCATAGAAGAAATGGTATCCGCAAGGAATAAAAAAAATTCGGATAAAAAATATCTTGATAAGCGAATAGCCAAAATAAGAGATATAAAAAAAGAAAAAGAAGAAGATAATCTGGCGTTTTTAAAAGTAATCGATAATTTTATTGATAGCATGAAAAAAAACAAATTAAAAAAGATAGTGGATTCTGATGATGCTATCACAAGGCGAAAAAGAATTATCGAGCTTTCAGGCAATCCTGACCTTGACCAGTTAAGTTTGGATGAACTCAAGAGATTGCTTAGAGAAATACTTAAAAGAAAAGAAAATCAAAAGTTGCCAGATGAATTTTCAAAGGTTAGTATCGAAAAGCTCACTAAAACACAAGCGCATAAGTTGATTGAGGATTTGAAATCAAGGTTTTCCGGAGATGAAACATTAAGTTGATTAACAATAATTTAGGGCTCATTTCCCTATTTTATATGTTAAATAAAAGGGGTTGTGCATGCAGTTTAAACTGCTTGCATGATAATCTCAAAATAATTCAAGAGACCCCATTTAGTTATTTTATAGAGTGTTTGCGTCTACATAAACGCCGGCATTTTGTAAAATAAAAATTTAACTTATATTTTTTGAAAAAGAAAGGAGTTGAAAGGTTCTTGCTAATTATTTAGCAGGGAACCGAGATGATTATGGCAGAATATTTATCTCCGGGAGTCTATGTTGAGGAATTTGACAGTGGTCCTACCCCTATGCAAGGCGTGGGAACGAGTACAGCAGGTTTTATTGGTGTTGCCGAAAAAGGCCCTGTATCAGGCGCGCCTGTTTTGGTGACAGGTCCTGCGGATTTCAAACGCAAATTCGGCGGATATCTTCATGAAAGTGAATTTGGAGATTACAGATTTTTAGCTCACGCGGTAAACCATTTCTTTATCAATGGAGGATCAAGAGCATTTGTTATGCGTGTTGCTCCTTCCGACGCGGCTGCCGCAAAAGCTTCTTACCAGGAAGGTCAGGAAGGTGTCATTGATATTCAGGCTAAGGACCCCGGCGCATGGGGAAATTCAGTAATAATTACCTTTGAGCCTACAAGTCAAAGCAAGAGCCAGATACTCGAAGATTTAGGTGACGGAAGATACCGTTTAAAAAACGCTACCGGATTTAATGTTGGTGATGTAGTGGCTCTTGAAGGAGCAGGCGCTGAGCAATATGGAGTTATTACAAATACAACGGGAAATCTCATAAAATTCGCAGCTCCTTTTGAAGGTAAAGTGGTAGATGAGAATCTTCTTCCGAAAGTCACGGTTCACACATGCGAGATGAACATTGTTGTCGATTTGGACGGTGAGCTTGAAAAATACAATAATGTTTCGTTCAATGTTGCGTCGCCGTCATTTATAGAAAAAGTAATGGTAAAATCCGATATGATAATTTTAAAAGCTCAGCCTTCTGAAGGCGCTGTACCCCCAATGGATGTTATAAAACAAGTGTTTGGCGGTGAAGGCAACGTAATTAAAGTATCACTTTCCGGAGGACTTAACGGAAGTGCTGCGAGCCTTACAGATGCTGATTTTATCGGAAAAGATGACGGCCCGGGCTCCAGAACAGGCATTCAATCGTTTCTTGACAACTCAGATGTAAGCATTATGGCGGTGCCGGGAATAGTAAGTGCAAATGTTCAGCTTTCACTTGTTGCACACTGCGAAAAACTCGGAAGCAGATTTGCGGTGCTTGATATGCCGATGACTGCAAAAACAGTTTCAGATATTATGCAGCACAGGGATATAGTAGACAGCGATTACTGCGCTATGTATCACCCTTGGCTTCAAGTCTTTGATCCGCTTGACAAGAAAGACACCTTTATTCCTCCTTCAGGATCGGTAATGGGTGTATATGCAAGAAGCGACAATGAAAGAGGAGTTCACAAAGCTCCCGCGAATGAAGTCGTAGCAAACTGCACAGGGCTCTTTGTTAACTACAATGTTGCTGAACAAGATCTTTTAAACCCAAAAGGCGTGAACCTTATAAGGAAATTCCCCGGTGCGGGAATCAGGATTTGGGGTGCAAGAACAGCTTCCTCAAAACCTCTTTGGAAATATGTCAACGTAAGACGTTTATTTATTTACCTTGAGGAATCCATTAAAGCAAACACAAACTGGGTAGTGTTTGAACCAAACGATGTTGCGCTGTGGTCAAGAGTAAAAAGAACAATCGAGATTTTCCTTGAAGGCGTATGGAGAACAGGAGCACTCGTGGGTGGATCACCTGCAGACGCATTCTTCGTTGATATCGGGCCTAACACAATGAGCAAAGATGATATCGACAACGGACGCATGGTATGCGTAATTGGTGTGGCACCGGTTAAACCTGCTGAATTTGTAATCTTCAGGATTACTCAGAAAACAGGAGAATAACAATATATTTTAAAAGGAAGGAGAATGATTTTAAATGGCAGACGGATTGGCGACTTCAGGAATCCAGGAATTAGGTACTGAAGTATTATCAACTAAAGCATCTATAACCAATGGTTTATCTTCACCAATAAGAGGATTCAGATTTACAGCTAATTTTGAAGGACTTGGTACAACTTCGTTTAAAGAAGTTCAAGGATTTTCATCCGAAGTTGATTCCACCGAATATAGAGAAGGCGGTTTTGGATATCTTACCAAAAGAAAACTTCCGGGCCTTGTCAACTACGGTGATATCACTTTGACAAAAGGTCTTTACACAAATCCGCTTCTATATAATTTCTTTAATGATTACCTCGAAGGAAGCAACTTCACTCCCGTTAACGCGGTTATCACGGTTTATAACAACGCCGGTGAACCCACCGCAAGCTGGAGCGTAATAAATGCATGGCCTAAACAGTACTCATCAACCGACCTTAACGCTGAGGATTCCGCAATTCTTATCGAAACCCTTGTGTTGGCACATGAAGGAATTAAAAGGGACGTATCTGTTGCTACAGCTTAGTTTCAGGTTCAAAAAACAATTTTTACAGTGTTAATATTTATGCTCTCTCCTTGCGTTTTAAAGCGCAGGGAGAGAGGTATATAAATTAAAAAGGAAGAGTGATTTTTAATGTCAGTTCCCTTCGAAACTCAAGTCGAATTTGAACTTCCCAAAGGATATATTGATAAAAACGGAGAAGTTCATAAGCACGGGATAATGAAGCTAGCAAACGCTGCCGATGAGATAGTTCCGCTCAACGACCCCAGAGTTAAAATGAACCCTGGTTATTTAAGCATCCTTTTGCTGGAAAGAGTTATCACTCAGCTTGGAAAGCTTAAAAAAGTAGACGCACATGTAATTGAGAGCTTATTTACGGCCGATATGGCATATTTGCAGGATTTATATCAAAAAATCAATTCGGTTGAACCGATTGAGGCTACTGTTATCTGCCCTAAATGTGCTCATGAGTTCAGGTACGAAACGCCTTTTTTCGGGGAAGCCTAAAAAGTTATCCCAGCAAAATTCTGTATGAAGAGATAGCTTTTTTGGCTTATTATTTTCATTGGTCAAGGGAAGAAATCATGTTGCTCCCTCACAAAGAGAGAATAAAATTTTGTGGTGAGATTTCCAAAATAAACAAAAAAATGAATTCTGAAGCAAACAGTAATCGTGCAAATTTGTTCGATATATAAATCTATACGTGTTAGTTAAAGTAAGGGAGGGCAACAAAGCATATGGGTAGTACCAGCGGAACGCATGAGCTTGGGGATACGCCCCGTTTGCCTCAACTTAGGGTTTCGGCTATGAAATATTTAACTCAGGGTTTTAATTTTATAGTTTCGCTTAACGAGTTTACTTATGGATTTCAAAGCGTGTCGGGCTTATCCGTCAGAAAAAATGTGGAATATTTTAAAGAAGGCGGAGTAAACGATCATGTAATAATGGTGGGTGAACCTCAGGACGAACACTCTACTCTTACCTTTAAGCGTGGACTTATGATGAAATCCCCTTCTGTGGCTAGTAATATTGCTAAAGCCGCTGCCGCTCGCATTCCTAACAATTTGCTGCGTAAAGCAGCTATGATAGGTGTTAATTCACTTGATCCTCAGGAATCTTTGGAATCGGGACCGAGTGTTGGACTTATTCAGGTTTACAGTAGAGAAAGAAAGCTTAGGGCGCTTTATTCATTTTTATCTTTAGGGATGGTCGAATGGAACATTGACGATCTCGACGCTAACGACAGCAAAGTACTTATTGAGTCAATTACTGTTGCTCATACGGGTATTAGCAGACTTCCCGTAACATGGCCGAGCATTGTAGGTGCGATAAGCAACGCTGTTTCCGATGGTGAAGTTGCAAAGGTGGCGGTTTCTTCACAGAAAAAATCCGAAGAATCTAAAGCGAGAATGAAGGCTGCCGAAGAACTTAAAAAAAAGAGAGAAGAAGAGTTGGATTTGTGGAGGAAAAAGCAAAAAGAACAAAATGCTCTTAGAGAAGAAGAAAAGAAGAAAAAAGAACTTGCGGAGGAGCTTCGCAGGGAGGAAGAGAGAAAAGCGGCAGAAGAAAGAGAAAAACAGGCGGAGCAAAGGAGAAAAGAATCGGAAGAAAGGCGACAAGCAGCAGAAAAAGCAAAAAAAGGTCAAGAAGAATCTTCAGATGAAAATAATCCCTAATAAAATTGAAGGTGAGTTTATTTAATGGCACAAGAGAGTAGGATTGAAGAACTTAAAAAATTAATCGAAGAATCCGATGAAAAAATCAAGGTCAAAAGTTTGTTAATAGATCAAATCGACAAAGACTTGAAATTAAAAAAAGAAGAAGTGAAATTCGCTCAGAATGGAGTCGATAGTTTTGCGCCCGTTAAGATATTTACAAGAAAAGAAAGAGAAATGCTGGAAAAAGAAGAAACTCAAAAATATTTTGAAAAATTAGAAAAAGAAAGACTTAATATAGAATCCGAAACAAAAAAATTATTGGAAAGTGCAAGTCACATAAGGGAAGCTGCAAAAAACAGCTCTGAAGAAGAGAAAAAATCAGCTGAGATTTCCGCACTTAAGATTGAAATAAAAGCTTTGGAAAAAGAAATCCATGTGTTTAACGATATTTTGCATGATAAAGAAAATTCGATTGAGGAATCACTTGCCCGAAAAGCTGTTGAAGAATCACGAATCGCAAGTTGTAAAAAAGAAATTAACGTCGCACGATCGTCAAAATCAGGTAGAGAAGAGAGACAGCTTCAGTTAAATGAAAAAATGACGACTGCGAGAAACAATAAAAATAACGCTTATAAACTTTATTTAAAGCTTAAAAAGGAAGCGGACGACGTTGCTTCCAAATCTCAAAAAGCTGAGCGAAAATCCCGTGAATGCTTAAAAAGACTTGAATTTTACAGAGATTTTTAAGGAATTTTAAAATATTTTCAAGGTGGTGAGCAAATGGATAAAGAAGATTTAAATCAAGGTAAGTATATTTCACTTATGAAAATCAAATCTCCTTCTTATTTGCTTACATTAAAAAATAATAAAAGTTTTTGCAATAAATTTTTTGAACAAAGCATGATAACGGCGGCCACCGATGAGCCTGATTATTTTGATGAATCAAATAATTTGATTTACGATGTGTCACGCTCTTCCAACTTTGACGCGGAAGCCTTTAGGGCTATCATTGACCTTTTAATGCAGCTTCGCGCCGCGGGGAATGATCAAAATGTTTTCATTCAGAATAACACCGTTGTAAGAGAGCAGATACTCAGTCAGCTTAAAAACGAAATTTTAAAAGTAAACCATAAGCTTACGCATAATCAAATAAAAAATCTTGAAGTGATTTCAAGCAATTCTTTTGACGAAAAAACACTTACCGATATTCTAAAGTCACTTTTGGAAAGCTCAAAAAAAAAATTATCGGATAGCGAGCATATAGGTGTCGATACCTATGTGAAAGGTGTATCCCGTTATATAACTCTCGATAAAATATCGAAGAGTTATTTTAACGTTTTAAACAGATCTCTTTACTACGAAAAAATTATTGATAAGTTTTTAAAAAATGTATCTTATGAAAAAACGGTAAGTAAAAACGAATTTGTAAAATTAGACTCCGAGGAAAAATCTTTACGTCCGGAAAACGTAGTCAATTTAAAGCATAAATCTTTAAAAGAACTGGTTAACAAAAGATTCCACGCTAATGTGAGTGAAATTTTAGAGCAAGTTTCCAAATCCTATGAAGAAAATGTAATTAATAAAATGGGTTTGATCTCACATGTGATCAAGCTTCAATCAAAAACCTCCGAGGTTAACATTCTAACAAAAGCAGGCTCTTTTGTTGAGAATATAATTAAAAATTCCGTTCCTAAAATATTGCGCTTAGAAACCGAGCTTATAAACAAAACGGTAGACACGAGCAAAATCGATGAGCTTACGGAAAATATAGTTCTAAACCGGCAGCAATACTTGTCGGATCGCACTCACCAAGAGCGAAATATAAGTCGTGCATATGTTGAGTTAAAGAAATTATACAGCAGTAAAAATCTTCTGAGTAATATAAAAGAAACTCTGAAGTCTACTAATATTCAAAGCTTAAACATTAAAGAAAATATAAATGAAAATTTATTAAAATCAGTTTCAAAAAAAGATATCACAAACAAGTTCAAAAACATATACGATCATATATCCGAGAACGTTTCGGTAAGTAACGTATCTGAAAAAATCGAACTTGTTAACAGGGAGTTCGTTAAACACACAAGCGAGGAAGAAAAAACATCCATTAACGATGCTGTAAATTTAAAACATTCCGGTATGTTTATTGACAGGAAATTTATTAATGATATTCGCGAAAACAATATTTTAATGCGCGATATTCGTATTCGCCGCAAAAATTATGAGCGGATACATAAAAATTCAGAAAAATTGAACGCTCATTCCTATGAATATGATAATTTCAAAAGCACCGATTCATCCATTAGCCTTATTAATCTCAGAAAATTCAGCACTAATAATTTTGAAGATTACTTCCTTAAACAAAAAAACATATTTACAGACAGAAACAAAAAGAGCATCTTGGCGAATAAAAATTATAAAATTATTGAAAACATAGAAAATAAAATAAAAAAAGAAATAGTGTCTGTAACTGAAAAAGAGATTCACGAAAAAGTAAGAATTACTTTTGACAAAGAAAATTTAAGACTTCTAAGTCGCAACACAATAAAGCCCGCTGTGGCATCGCGAAGTTCAGACGGCAAAGAAACTCAAGTATGGGATAAAGAAGATATTTATAAATTTGTTCCGATTCACATAAAAGAAAATTTCTTGAATGAAGATACGATAGAAAACATTTTTTCTAAAAATATAGTAAATGTTTTATCACCAAAATTTATGCGTAGCAAAAGCTTTAAACTCCATAAAAAAAATATCCACAAAGATTTAATTGAAAACCGTATTGAAAAGTATGCCGAAAAATCTTACGACCTTAAAAAAGAATACCGCATAAACGAGAGAGAACTGCTAAGCAAAGGTTTACAGTACAATCATATACATCAAAATTATATGATTTATAAAGAACTTGAAAACTATGAAAAAAATGAAAAGCATGCTGAAAAAATAAAAAATTCTACTCAAAACGAAAAAGAACCCGACATAGTGATGCAGGAAAAATCAAGTCAGCCTGAAATTATTGATACAAAAGCTATAGAAAAAAGCATAATGGACAAAACTTTAAATAAAAAGGATGTAGTAGCACTTATCGAGTCTTATATTAGCGATATTAATGTTGAAAACATATCTCGAAACGTTATTGGAAAAGTCGAAAGAAAATTAATGATGGACAAGCGAAGAAACGGAATATTTTAAATTATATAAAACTTAAAAAGGAATGTTTGATATGGCTTCTTGGAAAGATCACATGAGAAATTACGATAATTGCAAGGATCCTACCGCTGAAATAAAAATAGGAAATAAAAGCTGGGGATCTCATAACATCATTATTACGCGTGTAAACGTTTCTGCCTCTACGGGGTGTGAAGCCGGGACATGCGCGGTTGAACTTATTCTTCCAAGTGTGAAAACTAATAAAAATTCGTTAAAAATTGATTCTGATTTTTCAAAAATAAAAGTTGGCGTTGAACTGGAAGTACGTTTAGGATACAATGTAAACAAAAAACCAAAAATCAAAACTGTATTTATGGGGTATATTTCTTCGTTTGATCTGGAGATCAGTGAACTCCATGTGGCTCTTACTATTCAAGGTATGGACGCCAAGATGTGGATGATGGCGGGCTGCAGAACAGAATTAAAAAAAGACAAGAAAAAATACTCGGACGTTGTTTCCGGAATCTATAATGATTACGCAAGTAAATTCAAAGGTAAAAAAATAAGTATTAAGGGGGAGTCGAAGTTTGAAACTCCGATATATCAGAGAAATGAAAGTGACTATGAGTTCCTTTGCCGTGTTTCTTCTCTTATGGGAGCAATGTTTTTTGTAGGTTTAGGTAAACTTTATTTCATAAGCCCGCCGACTCTTAAATCTGTTAAACTCACCATCGAACCATGGATCGGGGTTTATAATGTCAGGACTTCCATGAGCATATGGGGTATCCCTAAAGCTATCGAAACCGTCAGCATAGACAGAAAAGATTTTCAAAAAGTCATTAAAGCCAAAGCAACATCTTCGGACACCATAGGAGTGGGTAAGGCGGCTTCAAACCTTACTAAAAACATCGGGGAAAAAAACATAATAAAAATTATAGACAATACTTTGCAATCGGTAAATGAAGCCAAGTTTATTTCAGAGGCAGAATATAATAAAAGGGAACTTAATTTGGTGGAAGCAAACTTGGAAATTTCAGGTAACCCCGATATAGAGCTTGCCACGGGTCTTAAAATGAAAAACATGGGGGATCCCATTGATAACACCTATATTGTCACCGCTCTTGAACATGAATTTAATTTTACCCAAGGCGGATCAGACAGATATATAACAAGAGTCAGATTAAACACAAACAGATACAGCCCCCAATCATCTTCATTATTTTAACTATGGAAGTGATCAAATAAATGATAGCAACTCCGGATGATTTCAGGCGTGATAATTTTTCTAAAGTAAAGGGTCTAAAAAGAGGAATAGTCAAAGATTTAAAAGATCCAAACAAACTTAACAGGGTTAAAGTCACTTTAATAGACGAAGAGCTTGAAACTCCGTTTGCCGATGTGATGGCAAGTTTTGCGGGGGAAAAATTCGGGACGGTTTTCATTCCCTCTAAAAACGAGGAAGTAATAGTAGGATTTTTAGACGGCCAGATAAATAATCCTGTTATACTTGGAAGCGTCTATAACTCAAAAAAAACACCTCCGATTGTAATTAATGAAAAAAATGAAATAATGATGATGCAGTTTCCTGCAGGGCTTAAACTCGAAATAAACAACAAAAAAGATAATCAGAAAATAACAATCACAACTAAAAAAGGTCATACCATAACCCTTGATGACGGCTCGAAAGAAGAGCTGTCGGTTAGCGAAAAAACGGGTAAAACATCTTTTAAAATTGATTTTAAAAATGGAGCGATTGAACTTAAAGCTCAGAAAAAAATATCCATGTCTGCCGGTAAAGATACTTTGGTTTTGGAAAACGCAAAAGGGCTTAATCTTACAAGTGCCTCCGGAGATTTTAAAGCAAATGTTAAAGCTGTCAGTATGAAAGCAAAGGCAAATGCGGAAATAAATGCGGGTGCCAAAGCGACGTTAAAGGGGAATGCCAACGCATCGGTTGAGTCTACCGGTCAAACCGTTGTAAAGGGAAGTATTACGCAAATAAATTAAATAACGTTAACAGACAAATGAAAGGGGGACATCATTATGCCGGTTATAAAAGGTTGGAAATTTCCGGTTCAAGTTAACAAAATTACAGGCAAAATAGAAACAATAGAAGACAACGAAAATATAAAACAATCGGTGAGAATAATTTTAGGCACACAAAAATATGAACGTAAAATAGTACCGGCTTTTGGCACGGATCTAAGGTCGTATATGTTTGAGATAGTGGATCCCACATTTATTGCAACTCTTAAAAGCGCTATAAGCTCTTCGCTTAAAATGTGGGAGAAGCATATTGAAGATCTTGAGGTTTCCGTAAAAGCATCGGCAGGTCCCGTTTCGCTTGTAGAGGCCAGCATTGATTATATAACAGACATTGAACCTACGCAGGAGAGAGTGACAAAAAGAATAGACAACAACGATTTATAATTTAAAAAGCCGTATATTCCGCTTGGAAGGGAAGTGAAGCGAGCCAAAAATTCTTTATATGAAGAATTGAGAACATTTTTCACAGAAGAAAAGGGCTCTTGAATATGAGTAATATACCTAAACTTGATGGCAGGGATTTTGATGAATTACTAAATGAAGTTAAATACTTGGCTCGGCAATATACGCCCGAGTGGAATTTCGATGAAAATAGCTCGGATTTTGGAGTTGTTTTTGCGAAAGTTTTTTGCAGTATGATGGAAAGTACACTGAGTCGTTATAATAAAACTTCATATAATCATTATCTTACGTTTTTAAATATCCTCGGTACGCGCCTTCGCCCTGCTGCTCCGGCTTTCGGAATGATAATTGCTAAGGTTTCTGATGGAACCGACGGAGCTTACATTAACAAAGGCACTCCTCTTTTCGCGGATGCGGATACAGAAGACGGCATGGTTATTTACGAAACTGTAGATTCTCTCTCCGCTATAGACACTTCAATCAGAAGTATTTATTTTACCGAACCCGTTTCTGATTTTATAGGCTGTGTTTACGAGAACTTTGATGAATCGGAAGACAAAAAAATCGAACCATTCAGGATATTTGATAATTTGTTTTACAAAAATCTTCAGTGTCATGAGATATACTTTGGAGATGCGACTGTATTTAACATGTCGAATACAGACATTAATTTCTCGTTTTATAATAATATTTCCGCTAAAGGTCAAAAGTTTTTGCCTGAGATATTTGCCGACCCTGAAAATGTAGCGTGGGAATACTATAAAGAAAAAAAATGGGTGCCTGCAGATTCTATGGAGAAAACAGATAACGGCGTAAGAATCAGATTTAAAGGAACAACAAATCCGTATATTATCATGGATGTTTCTTCAAGATTTATAAGATGCAGATTTAAAAGGGTACCCGAGGGCGGAATATCAGTTACGGGAATAACATATAAATCTTCTTCGGAAGAATTAAATGCGGACAAGTTTTTTTCGAACGAAACCGAGCTTTCCAAAAACGATTTTTTCCCTTTTGGAGAGCAGTATACCATGTATAATACTTTTTCCTTCGCATGTGACGAAGCGTTTACCAAAAAAGGAGCTATCATTGAAGTTTCCGCCGACATTCAGTTTGTTAAGGTTAAGATCGACGCTCAAGCTCCGGGAAGAAAATATAAATTTATAATGGGCAATACCGATTTTGCTGATTTGGAGCCTGATGATATTCAAATCGAAAAAGTGAAATGGGAATATTGGAATGGTTCAGGCTGGGCAAAGCTCACTCCTGAGGATTCTTGCGAAGAGTTTTTTAAAGTAAACGAAAGCGAAGAGACAAAACGCACAATAAAATTTAAATGCCCTGAAGACATTGAAAGCATTTCCGTAGGTTCTGCAGAAGGATATTTTATAAGGGCGAGAGTTTCAAAAATGCGTGATCAGTTTGATTTTTACGCTAATTATATTACTCCCTACATTCACGACATGAAAATCAGGTATAACTACGAAGGTGAAGGTCACGAGCTCGGCGAGCTGGTAGTGCGTTCAGACCTCGAAGAATATAAAGTTGAGCTTCTGGATACAGGGCTTTCAAAAGTTTTAGAAAAACAACTTTGTGATTATCCGGCGATGTATTTGTGCTTAAGCCGCCCGCTTATACAAGGAATGATTAGAATTTTCATTGATATAGAAGAAGGAATTCATAGGTTTAACCCCTCCCTTAAATGGGAGTACCTGGCTAATAATCATAAAGGCGGTTATGAGTGGAAACACATAGAGATAATGGATGGCACCGACGGATTTTCTCATAGCGAAATTGTAACTTTGATTGGTAAAAATGATTTTAAAGAAGCTACTGTTTTGGGACAAAAGGGATATTTTGTGAGAATCATAAACCCCGATAAAAAATATTCAGTAAGTAAAGGCATGGCAGGACGCCCGGTTGTTAACGATATAAAATTGAACGCAGTAAAAGTGATGCAAAAAGATACAAGGGAGCCCGAATATTTTTCCATAGAACAGGACGAGGAGAACAAACTTTGCAAGCTTTCTCATCTTAACGTTTCAAGCGTTGAAGTGTGGGTAGACGAGCTTGGCAAAATTTCCACCAATGAACAGGAAGGCTTTTTAAAGATGCCGTCAAACCAGGTTCAAACCGAATATGATGAGCTCGGTAAACTTGAAAAATTATGGGTCAAATGGCAACCTGTTTCTAATCTTGTCGCGCACGGAATGAATGATAGGGTTTATGAAGTTGATTATCCTAAAGGAGAAATTATTTTCGGAAATGGAAGAAACGGCAAAATTCCGTCCCAGCAGTATAATGAGAGTATAAAAATCAGTTATTCCATATGTAACGGCAGCAAAGGAAACATTGAAGCTCATAAAGTAAAGGATTTTGTGAATACCATACCGAATATCGATTCAATATATAACCCCAGCCCAATTATGGGCGGAGTGGATATGGAAACCATAGATAATGCCGCAAAACGTATGTTCGGGCAAATTTCCGGCGGGAATCGTTTGGTTTCACTTTCGGATTTTGAAGATTCAATCTGCTCGAATGACAGAAACATATATAAGGTTAAATGCATTTCGCATATGGACGAAGACAGCAAACCCTCTCTCGGGGCAACTTCAATAGCTGTTTTGCCTCGTGAGTTTATGCAAGGATATGAGAAATTCCAGGGGATAAAAAACAAAATATGGAAGTTTGTTGACGAAAAAGCTCCCGCTACATTGTCACAATCCGTAAGGCTAAGGATTTTTGAAGTCGGGTACGTTGAAACTTCCGTAAGCGTTGATATTATAATTGATGATTTTAATTCGTATCAAAGTGTGTATAAGGGGATAGAATCGCGCCTAAAAGAATTTTTGAATCCCGTAAGCGGAAACTTTTCGCGCAGAGGCTGGAAAATTGGAGAATTTCCGCGTAAAGAATTTATTTATAACTATATAAAAACAGTTAAAAACATAAAATGGATAAAAAAAATAAATATCTTCACAAAACTTATAACCCCCGAAGGCAAAAAGGAACTAGACTTCGAAGAGATAAAGAATCAGCATTTTGTAGTTCCTGTGTTTGGGGAGCCGGAGATAAATATAACAGTTAATTAGGAAGTCAGGTGAAGCGCAGTGATAGAGCTTGAAAATCTTAACAATCGTTCTTTGGAAGATATTCTGGATGAAGCTAAAAAACAAATAATGTATTTGAGCACGCAGTGGACGAATTTTCAGGAATCCGACCCCGGGATAACCTTGGTCGAGCTTTTTGCATGGCTTAAATTTGTCCAGCATGAGTACTTGAATCGCATGTCCCCGGGAGTGAAAATTAAATTTTTAAAGCTTCTTGACATTGTTATGCATAAAAACAAGGGTTCTGAAGCTTATCTTGAAGTTTCGGATGTGGCAAAAGATGTCCCCGTGCCTGTAAGGACTCAGTGGAAATCCGGAAACATGACCTTTGAAAACCTTCACCATCATACCCTTATAAATTCAAAGATACTTAATGTTTCGTTTGAAAATCCGGAGTTTCCGTCTGAAGAAGAATACTATAAATTTGACGGAAGCAGAGTGTTTTTCCTTTTCGGAAAAGATATAGACAGAAAAAACGATAAAGGCGCGGTCAGGCGGTTTACAATAAATTTTGATTCGGAATTTCCGGAGAATTCGATAGTTAGTCTTTATTTTTCGGTGTATATAAGCCGGGGGCTTAAAAGAAATTTAATTCGCTCATCAGATAAATTTGAAAATATGGCTGAAGTCAAATGGGAGTATTATGGAACCGAAAACGGCGAAACAGGTTGGCATGAAATAGAAATATTAAAAGATCATACTTATAATTTTCTTTTTTCGGGCATAATTAAAATGAGATTAAACGGTAAAACCATTCCTCTTGAAGGAGAGTATAAAATCCGTGCAAGCCTTGTTTATGATGAATACGATTATCCGCCCAGGATTAACAATATACTTACCAATGTTTTTAAAGTTTGCCAAAACGATACAAAATGCGAAAATGTAGTGATTAAAAAAGAAGACGTACTTTTAAATCGTACCTTCAGGGTTCCGAATCATCTTGCGGTTTATGGCAGAAGCGTTATTTACTTTAAAAAACACGGAGGTTGGGTAAAAACCGACGTTCCGACGTTTAGATCCGACATGGTTAGCGGTGAACTTACCGTGGATGTCAGCGGAATATGGGATTTGATAAAAGATTTGGCCCATAACGAAGAAGCATTCATGATAGTTTCTCATGACAAAAGTATTAAAAACAAACTTTGCCTTGGTAGTGGCACGAGTATATCCGCTCAAACCGTAAAAATAAATGCGGCAGATATTTTACACGGTGATTTTGAAATAATGATAAGTGAGATTATTGACGGGGAAGAGATATTTTATAAATGGGATAATGTGAATGATTTCTTTTCTTCCGGGAAATACGATCGACACTATGTTATAGATAAAGGCAGAGATATTCTGATTTTCGGAGATCATGACCATGGAATGGCTCCCAGAGTCGGCAATGATAACATACAGCTTTGTGCGCTAAGGTATACTTTTGGAGTAAACTCCAATATTAAAGAAGGTATGATCAATTCAGTTGTTTCCGGTAATAAAACTTTGAACAAAGCCAGGGTTGCTCAGATAACTCCCGCCACAGGCGGCGAAGATGAAGAAACACTTGCACACGCTGAGGCTCGCGCCGCAAATCTTTTCAGCAGCCCCGGACGAGCAGTTACCAAAAAGGATTATGAGGACCTAGTCAAGAAAACTCCGGGTCTTATGTTTACAAACGTAAAAGTGCTTCCCGGATACATGGAAGGCGAAGATGTTTACAAACAAAATTGCATTACGGTAGCGGTCAGGTGGAACAGGAAAGTAGGACTTACGCTTCCGAAAAGTTTTGAAAAAAACATAATGAATCAGATTAATAAATATAGGCTTATAAATACCAAGATAAAAATCGTAAGTCCCGAGTATGTGGGGTTGATTATAAGCGGGGAAATGGTTGTGGATTCATTTTACCGAGAAAGTGACGGATTCATTGAAAAAGAAATCACCAATTTTATTGAAGAGATAAATAAAGACCTCGGTCAAACGTTACATTTCGGTGACCTTTTCGGAATGATAGACAGATTAAAATATGTTTCGCATCTTGACAAGCTAAGAATAACTCCGATTGGCAATAATATCAGTAAAAATATATCAGAAGATGTTATAATCCCCCCAAACGGTGTTTATTACATTCAAAAAATAGATTTTAATTATGTAAGAAGTTCAGAAATTTACAGTGATTAGGAGGAGATTGAGTGGCTTCAGGAGCTAGATGCTTTTTGCTTAACAGAAAGTCCGATTGGAAAAACAGAAGCATAATTAAAAATTTGGAGTTTAAAAACGATATATTGATTTCATCAAATAAAAGCGGCGAAAATGGAGTATACATCTCTCAGTCATTTGACAGTCTGCAAACGGAAACCGTGTGGCATAGGCTTCGGTTGGATGCCGATATTCCGGCAAGCGCGATTTATAAGCTCAGAGTTTACTCAAGTGACACCACGGAAATAATGATTCCTGTCCCGGGTACTAAAGGAAGATCGGCAGTTGATATAAATGATTACATTTTTAATCCTGATATAGACATAAATCGCAAAATTGACATGTTCGCTGATATCGGTGCTGAAATTTATGAAAACCCGACGGATATTTTACTGTATGGTCTCAAGGGAAGATATTTATGGGTTTGCTTGGAAATCATAAATTATGAGCAGGAAGAACTCAGCATAAAGTCAATGAAAATTGAATTTCCTCAAATTTCTTTTGTTAACTATTTACCTGAAATTTATCGCGAAAACGAAGAAAAAAACTCATTTTTGGCAAGGTTTGTAGGCATTTTTCAGTCAATGTACGTGGATCTGGAGGATAAAATCGATTACACTCCTTTAAAATTTGATACCGACCGCACTACAAAAGATTTTTTAAACTGGATGGCAGATTGGCTTTCTATAAAAGACGCGTCCATATGGGGCGAAAAACGGCTTAGGCAACTAATTAAAGAGGCTGTTAAAATATACAAAATGAAAGGAACCAAAAGAGCTATTGCTAAAGTTGTACAAGAATATGCGGGAATAGAACCAATAATTGTTGAACAATTTGACGTTAAGAGCAATATGTATTATGATAAGCAAAGAATGATAGTTGAAAATTTGTTTGGAAACAATGGCTATGTATTTACCGTAATGATTTCCGAAAATTATGTAAAAGACACCGAAAGTTACATTGAGCTTTTAAGAGTGATAAACGGGGTTAAACCGGTGGATTCCATATGCAACTTAGTTGTTTTGAGTGATCAGATTTACTTGGATTATCACTGCTACATGGGAATAAATTCTTTTGTCACAAAAAATGAAAAACTTGTTTTAAACACTCAGCAACGCGATGTAAACAACCTTATTATTTCCGGCTCGGATATATAAAAATTAATGATTAAAACATAAATTACTAAGAAAAGAGGAGCTAACGTGGAAAACAAACAGTATTATTCTTGTGAAAGAAATAATTATTTTTTTGGTAAGCTTATGACCGTTAGGGATTTTGAAAGCGAACAAACTTACATGAACTCAAAGCGCCGCCTTGGAAACAGAATGCTTGGAGGTGTAGGTATAGTTTCCGGACTCGATGTTATTTTAGTAGATAATAAAACATTTTCCTTGGAGCCGGGTATAGCTCTTGACTATTCGGGAAGAGAGATTGTGGTTTCCGAACCTTATGTAAGAAGATTAAACGTTATAAAAGGTTTTGACGAAAACAAGGATAAAGGCACTCTTTATCTTTGCCTTGGTTATAAAGAGGAGCTCAAGGAAACCACTTTTTCGGTGGCTGGTTCAGGAAAATCAACGGGAGTCAGTGAAGAATTTAACAGAGTAAGCGAAGGTTATGAGCTCTTCCTCACTTCTGAAAGCCCTAAAGAAGAAGATTTAAAGCTTGATTATCTCATCAATCAGCGAATAGATCTTTATGACAAGGACGGAATCAAGCTTACTCTGGAAGTCGGAAAATACGTTAATCCGGGAAATGCTCTTAAAATATCTGTAATATTTGAAAAAGAAAATATTGAAGCACCGGTAAACTATTCTTTTGATTTAAAAGGTGAATTCTTTAAAAACGTTAACGGAGAAAAAACTCTTAATGTGAATTATCAGGAAACAGAAATATCCACTTATAAAAGCCTACGTAAAGATTATTATCTTTACTGCGATGCTGTTGCGGATGCTATGGCCGAAATAGAAGTGGACAGAAAATCTTTTAAACTTAAAGTCGGAAAAGATCAGATGGAAATCACAGAAGATTTAATGATCCCTGTTTCCGTGAAAACCATGCCTTTGAGAGATATAATAATTAACGATTATTATTCAAAGAACTTTATTGAAATAGTAGAAAATGTTGATAACAAATATATCTACCTTGCTAAATTTCATTTGGTTACAAATCAGCTTACTTATTTTATAGAAAGCTTTGAAAAGCATCCTTTTAGCCAACATCTTTACAGTAATGAGCTTTTGAGCCTCTTGCAAGAAGTAGGAAACAGTGCCGAAAAAGCTCCGGTTTTAAGTGAAGTTCAAATGAAACAAGAGGAAACCGTACCCCAGGTTGTTGACCTTCCCGCACCTAAAATTGACAATATAGTTACCGGGGTTGAAAGAATAAACCTCGGATTTAACCCGAAAGTCGGAAAATCTTATTATTCATATGAATTTGTTCATGGCTTGGGTGAGGGAAACATTGCAATTGTAACCGCAACCGACAATAAAGCAAATTATTTAACCGATGATAAAGGGCTTTTGATTTTTGGCGATAAAGGCATATTCTCCAAAGATGAGATTTCAATATCTGCTCCCAGTGTTCAAATTGCGGCTATAGTGAATTCTGAAAAAGGCACGGTAAGAATAGGAGTAAAGCTTCAGGAAAAAACTATAGCTCAAGCGGTAGATATAAGATGGTGGGCGTACAAGCCGGCAGAAATCAAAGAAGAAGATGAAGATCTTGTAATTGATGAAAACGTGAGAGTTGTAATTACGCCTAATACGACCAGAATCAAACCTTTGGAGCAAGTAAGATTTGAAGCTCACATAGAAGGAGCTATCAGTCAAGAAGTAAGATGGGGTATGGCTGAAAACAATACCGGCACGATTGATAACAACGGCCTTTATACTGCACCTTCCAAAGAAGGAGTATATGAAATTAAAGCTTATAGTGTAAAATTTGAAAATAAATCAGATTCAGCGTATGTTGTTGTCAGCTCGACAGATTAATTTTAAGTGATATAATGTATTTGTGAAAGGGAGAGGATTTTTTATGAAAAGAATGTCAGGATGGGCTGTTTTCGGAATTATATTTGCAGCCATAGTTGTTATATTTGGATTCTGGGGGATTGGCAGCTACAATGGTCTTGTAGGTTTAAAAGAAAAAGTTGACAATCAGTCTGCGAATATAGAAGTACAGCTACAAAGAAGAGTGGATCTTATTCCAAATCTTGTAAGTACCGTTAAAGGTTATACATCTCATGAATCTGATGTGCTCACTCAGATTTCAAATGCGAGAGCAAAACTTGCGGGAGCAACAACCATGCCCGACAAAGCAAGTGCAGACACTGAACTTTCGGGAGCGTTAAGCAGACTTTTAGTTGTTGTGGAAAATTACCCGAATTTGAAAGCCGACACTCAGTTCACTGCTCTTACGGATGAACTTGCAGGCACGGAAAACAGGATTGCTGTTGCCAGAAAAGATTACAACGATGCAGTTACAGAATATAATAAAAAAGTAAAAACATTCCCGGCCAATGTTGTTGCAAATTTTTCCGGATTTTCTTCTGCGGATTATTTCACAGCCAGCAGCGGTAGCACGGAAGTCCCAAAGGTTAGCTTTAGTTAATAATAAAGGAGGCGTACCGATTGAAATTGAGAAGTAGTTTTTTAAAAATAGGTTTTTTTAGCACAATTTTGTTTTTTTGCGGTGCGCTTTTAAGTTTTAATGCAATGCCTGAACCTACAAGTTCATTTTACATTAATGATTTTGCCAATGTTTTGGATCAAGATACCGAAGATTATATTTTAAACAACAGCAAAGTGCTTAATGAAAAAACATCGGCTCAGGTTGTTGTCACAACTGTTCAGTCGCTTGAAAACATGGATGTAAATGATTATGCCACCAATTTGTTTCGTAAATGGGGTATAGGTGATAAAGATAAGAGCAACGGACTTTTGATATTACTTGCGCCCAATGAACGAAAAGTAAGAATAGAAGTCGGCTACGGATTAGAAGGCAAAATCAATGATGCCAAAGCGGGAAGGTTTTTGGACGAATACGCCGTGCCGTATTTTAAAAACGACAACTGGAATCAAGGAATTAAAACATTGTATTCGGCATTAATTTCAGAAGTTTATTCCGAATACAACATGGAAATGCCTGAAGATGTCTCCAATGTTATTTCAAATCATAACGAAACATATGAAAGCAGTCAGGTGGGAACTATAACCGGGTTCATCATAATTGCTCTCATGATAGTTTTTGGCGGAATTCTACCATGGATTTTTCGCAAGAAAAATCGAAAAGGGCCGTTTATGAATATTGGGCCAGGCGGTTTCTGGGGTGGATTTTTTGGTGGCGGAGGCTTTGGTTCCGATGGGTTTGGTGGCGGAGGCTTTAGTGGAGGCGGAGGAAGTTCCGGTGGCGGAGGGGCTTCACGCGGATTTTAAAAATTTACCAAACTCTTTGAATAAAATTTTTCAAAAAAGCTCACAATTCTTTTTATCAAAAGAATGGGGGCTTTTAAATATGTTTGGCACAAAGAACAAGGCTTTGATATGTGGTTTTATAATTTCTGTACTTTTTTCATTTGTGGGTTTTTCAAACAAATGTGAGGGGATAAGCAATAAGGTTTTCAGATTACATATCATAGCAAACTCCGACAGTGCAGAAGATCAGAATTTGAAGCTTAAAGTAAGAGATAGAGTGTTAAACGATTTCGCAAGCGAATTTAAAAATGCAGATGATTTAATTTCTGCCGAAAAAATTACTATTGAAAATATAGGCAAGATAAAAGATATCGTTCACAACGAAATAAATAAAAATGGTTACGATTATGCCGTGAATGTAGAGGTGACTCATATATACTTTAATACTCGCAAGTATAACGAAACAACGCTTCCTGCGGGTTATTATGATGCTTTGAGAATAATTATAGGAAAAGGGGAAGGGAAAAATTGGTGGTGCGTGATGTTCCCACCCATGTGTCTTCCTGCCGCTCAAGAAAGAGAAGAGCTCGGAACAGTGTTGAATCCTTCAGAACTTGATGTTGCGCAGGGGTGGCAAAGATATAAAATCCAATTTAAAATAGTTGAACTTATTGTTACGGCGAAAGATTTTTTTAAAAATCGTATATGGAGTCCGATGGAAGGGTTTATGGATTCAGAATCTTTAGATATATCTGGAAAGTATGAAATGGATTTTAAGTTGGTTCGGGTATTTTACGAAATAAAAGATTTTACCCGGAACATATAGAATTCGAACCTCTAAGCCCCATACAGATGCTTAGAGGTTCGGATTTTTACTAATTGCTTGTTATGTTTATAAGATGAGCAACCCCCGGAATAGTTTCACCTTGTTGCGAAGATGTGGGCGACATAAGCGCGCCGGTGGCCATGAAAAGCACGTTATTCCATTCGCCGTTTTTAATTTTGTTTAAAATCAGCGAACAAAGCACCGAAGCGGAGCAACCGCACCCTGAACCCCCGGCGTGTACGTCCTGCAAGTCTTTGCTGTATATCATAAGACCGCAATCATTATAATTATCTTCTAGCTTTATATTTTCTTTAACAAGGAGTTCTTTTAATAAATTAGAGCCTACTTCTCCGAGGTCCCCTGAGAAAATCATGTCATAATCGTTTGGTGAAGTTTTTGTGTCTTCAAAAAAAGACTGCATAGTTTTTGCTGCAGCCGGCGCCATTGCGGCCCCCATGTTATTGATGTCTTTAATTCCCAAATCGGTTATTTTCCCAATGGTTACCTGCTTGATTTTTGGGCCTGACCCGCATTTGCCAAGTATTGCCGCGCCTGCTCCGGTTACAGTCCACTGAGCTGTAGGTGTTCTTTGACCGCCGTACTGAAGCGGAAAACGGAATTGCCTTTCCGAAGAACAGTAGTGAGACGAGGTAACCGCGGCGGAGTAATCCGCTATTTCGGCTTCAATTGTAAGAGCAGCTAAAAATAATGTTTGAGCCATGGTTGAACAGGCTCCGAATTGCCCTAAAAACGGGATGTCAAGTTCACGAAGTCCAAATGCGGAGGACATGCACTGATTTAAAAGATCTCCTGCGAAAATGTAATTAATATCTGAAGTTTCAAGATTTACTTTTTCAAGAGCTGTATTCACTGCTTCTGCTTGGAGTCTGCTTTCGGCTTTTTCCCAGGTGGATTCTTCAAGGGTAGTGTCTTCAAAAATTTTATCGAATTCTTTGCCAAGCGGGCCTTCATATTCTTTTTTTCCGCAGATTGATGCAGAACTCTTAACTGTAGGCCCTTTTTCCATTTTTATTGTGTTTTTCCCTATCCTTTTACTCATAATATTCCTCTCCTTAATTGAAGTATTTTCAAAATTTTTTCAAAAAAATACTAAGATGAAAAATTTATTCGATCTTAGTATTTGAATTTATTTTTATATTATTTATAAATTTCAATAAACATGTGACTGAAATTTGTGAAGTAAAAGTGATATTTCATCAAAAATTGAGCTGATTTATCTTATAAAAATTAAAAAACATAGGGTAGAAGCTTACATTAACAATAGCAAAATGTTCGCTTACCCTGTTAGGTTATATAAAAATTATTTTAAGAATTGTTATTTTGTGACTCGGATTTTTTGGATTCTTCATTATTCTGCGTATCCTTGTCTTTTGAAAATTTATACATATCTAATATTTTTCTTTTTATGATATCATTAAGCACAAAATTTGATTTCTTATTTTTCGGATTCTCGCTGTTCAAGTTATCACCTGCCAATATATTAATTATACTCGACTTTATAGTCTTGTGATAATTCTATCAAATAATATTATAACCTACAATTCAAATTATAATTCACAATTTAAGAACAAAATTATCCAAATGTACCTAAACTTAAATCGGAGTATAAAAAATGCATATTTTTTGTGAATTTTTATGTTAGTAATAAATATTTAAGGTTACTTATTGTTAAAAGCTTCATGGACAGCCACAGCAACAGCGACACTTGCGCCTACCATAGGGTTGTTGCCCATTCCGATAAATCCCATCATATCAACATGAGCAGGTACTGAAGATGAACCTGCGAACTGCGAATCCCCGTGCATACGTCCCATTGAATCTGTAAGACCATATGAAGCAGGACCCGCGCCCATGTTATCAGGATGAAGTGTTCTTCCCGTTCCTCCGCCGGATGCCACTGAAAAATATTCTTTGTTGTTATCGCATGTCCATTTTTTATATGTGCCGGCCACAATATGCTGAAACCTGGTTGGGTTGGTGGAGTTGCCTGTTATTGATATGTCTACTTTTTCGTGTTTTAAAATTTCAAGGCCTTCAAGAGCTTCGTTTGCTCCATAACATTTTATTTTTGCCCTGTCGCCTTGAGAAAACGATTTTTCGTATATTACTTTTAATCTGTTATTTTCAAAATCAAATTCGGTGTGAATGTAAGTAAATCCATTAATGCGGGATATTATATAAGCCGCATCTTTTCCGAGACCGTTGAGTATGACTCTGAGAGGCTTTTTGCGTGATTTATTTGCTGATTTTACTATTCCGATTGCGCCTTCCGCCGCCGCGAAAGATTCGTGCCCCGCAATAAACGCAAAACACTCGGTTTCTTCTTTTAAAAGCCGCGAAGCTAAGTTCCCGTGCCCTATTCCAACTTTACGGCTGTCTGCAACCGAGCCCGGAACGCAAAAGGCTTGTAAACCTTCTCCTATGTACTGAGCAGCTTTGCAAGCCGATTCGGCACCGTTTTTCACTGCAATTGCGCAGCCGAGAGTGTATGCCCATACAGCGTTTTCAAAAGCTATGGGCTGTATCGACTTTATGATCTTATCAGGAAAAATATTTTTCCCCATGCATATTTTTTGGGCTTCTTCAAGACTGCCGATGCCATGCTTTTTCAGGCAGTCTTTTATGTTTTTTATTCGTCTGTCGTATCCTTCAAAAAGTAAATTTTCGCTCATAGCGCATCCCCTTAAGTTTTGATTTTGAATATTCCGGATTATTCGGTTCTGGGGTCAATATATTTTACAGCTTCTGAAAACCTGCCATAAGTGCCTGTGCTGGTTTCAAAAGCTTCTTTAGGTTCAACGCCTTTTTTTATTTTTTCAATCATGATTCCCGGGTTTATGAATTTATAGCCAATAATTTCGTCGTGTTCGTCAAGTGCAAGCGAAAGGATATAACCTTCAACAGTTTGCATGTAACGCACGCCTTTGCTTTTTGTGCTGAAAACAGTTCCGATTTGCGAGCATTTGCCTTTGCCAAGATCTTCAAGTCCGGCACCAATGGGGAGCCCGTCCTTCGAAAACGCAGTTTGAGAGCGACCGTAAACAAGCTGAGTGAAAATTTCTTTCATGGCATCATTTATTGCATCGCACACAAGGTCTGTGTTAAGGCATTCAAGAAGTGTTTTGCCAGGGAGAATTTCGCCCGCCATTGCCGCTGAGTGAGTCATTCCCGAGCAACCTATGGTTTCCACGAGTGCTTCTTCAACAATTCCGTTTTTAATGTTTAATGTAAGCTTGCATGCCCCTTGTTGCGGTGCGCATTTACCGACTCCGTGCGAAAGGCCGCAAATATCTTTTATTTCCAAAGCTTTTATCCATTTTCCTTCTTCGGGTATGGGGGAGGGCCCGCTATAAGGGCAACTTTTAATTTTACACATGCTTTGTATTTCAGGTGAATAATTCACGATGATGTCCTCCTATTTGTTTACAATATTTTTAATGATTTTATAAATTCTTTCGCTTGAATCCGTAACCGCTATTTTTTTAAGGTTTTCCGAATATTTTTCAATTAAATTTTCGTTTCCTTTTAAAATTCTGTTTATCTCATCCCAGAGTTTTTCTTCGGTTAAATCTTTTTCTTCAATAATGCTTGCGGCGTTCGCGTTTACAAGAGCCATAGCGTTGTGATACTGGTGGTTTTCGGCAACATTTGGGGAAGGAATTAGAATTGCGGATTTTTCGGAAGCTTGAAGCTCGCTTAAAGTTGTTGCGCCCGAGCGGCAAATTACCAAATCCGCGGCTGCCATACATTCGGGCATGTTTTTTATGTATTCTTTTACTATGTATCGTGGATTATTTTTAAAATCGATTCCGTTTTTTGTTAAAGTGTCTTCGAAACTGTGACCTTTACTGCCGAAGCCATGAATAAAGCTGTAATTATTGTCCTTAACATGTTTTGAAATCAAGTCAGCCATAACACTGTTTATAGCCGAAGCTCCGAGACTCCCGCCAAAAGAAAGTATTACTGATTCCTCCCCGAGGCCGAGGTTTTTTCTTGCGTCGTTTTTACTGAAATCGGTTATTTTCTCCCTTACGGGTGTACCCGTTATTTCGGTGTTAATTGCTTCAGGGAGGTGATTTCTTGCATCTTCGTTTGTCAAAAGAACTTTTGTTGCTTTTTTTGCAAGAAGTTTTGTTGTTATGCCCGGATATGAATTTGAATCGTGAATAATAAACGGAATTTTCATTTTCTCGGCTTGCCTTAAAAACGGTCCGCTTACATATCCGCCTGTACCGATACAAATATCGGGTTTAAAATCGTCAAGTACTTTTTTTGATTCAAAAGTTGAAATTATGATGTTTTTAAGCATTCTGATATTTTTTTTAACAGAGTCCAAATTTAATTTGCGTGAAAACCCCGAAACGGTTATTCCTTTAAAATCAAATCCTGCTTCGGGAACCAGCTTTTCTTCCATTCCGCCTTTTGCACCAACATAAAGAATTTGGCAGTTTGGTTCTTTTATTTTTATATAATCCGCAAGGGCGAGGGCAGGATTAATATGCCCTGCGGTTCCTCCGCCAACGAGTATTATTTTCAAAGTTATTCCTCCGTAAAAAATCAACTTTTTTCAAGCGATGATGAGCGGGATATTGAAAGTATTATCCCCATTTGAGCGAGAAGCATTAAAAGCGATGTGCCTCCATAACTGAAAAACGGAAGGCTTATTCCGGTGTTTGGTATCGTGTTGGTAACAACGGCGATGTTAAGTATCACTTGAAGCCCAACCTGTGCTGTAAGGCCGATGCCAAGGAGTGAACCAAACTTATCTTTTGATTTCATGGAGATTATCATTCCGCGCCATATTAAAAGCGCAAACAAAAGCAGAATTATAACCGCGCCGATAAATCCGAGTTCTTCGCATACAACAGCAAAGATAAAGTCGTTTTGAGGTTCGGGAATGTAAAGGTATTTTTGCCTTGAATTGCCAAGACCAAGCCCTAAAAGTCCACCCGAGCCTATTGCGTAAAGCCCCTGCCTTGTTTGCCATGTATCAACTCCGCCACCCGGTGCAAACGGGTTAAGCCAGCCGGATATGCGGTTATTTGCATAGGTAAGTTTATCGGTGAAAACAACAAGATATATAAGAGCAGACGCAATTGTTCCAAGTACCATACCGAACCATTTGAGCTTAACTCCGCCAATAAACAGCATACCAGCTGCCAGAAGAACTACTATTACAACGCAGGAAATGTGAGGTTCAAGCGCCAGAAGAATTATTGTCGGGGCTAATATTATAAGATATGGAAGTATACCATATTTGAAAGTACTCATGCGGTTAAAATTAAGATTAATAAAATGCGCGAATGACACGACTATTGCAAATTTTGTTATTTCAGATGCCTGAAAGCTGAAAGAACCCAGCTGAATCCATCTGTGAACACCATTGATAGGAGGCATTACAAGCACTGCAAGCAGGAGCAGGAACGAGGCTCCAAGTATAGGTACAGCCCATTTATGAAAATAATTATAATCCACATAAGAAACCGCAAACATACCGATGATTCCGATAACAGCGAAAATAAGCTGATTTTTTATAAAGTAAAAGCTGTCACCGTTATGAAGATAATAAGCGTTCGGATAGCTTGCCGAAAACATCATAACAAGTCCTATTATAACTATAGTCAGTACCAAAAACAGAAACGGTACGTCCATACCGGATTTTATTGAAAGTATTTTTGCTTTTTCGAGTAAATTTTTTATTCCCGGAAACTTGGCTTTTTTGCGTTTTTTTGGAACAGGTTCTTTTTTTGAGATTTCATATCCGCGCGGAGAAGCCGACGATTTGCTTCTTGCTCTTTTTGCTCTCACTTATGCGTTTTCTCCTTTCAAATAAAATCTTACGGTTTTATCTTACATCGTGTATATAACAAGTGCTGTAGAAATTATCCCCAGTATTATTGTTGCTATGCTGAACGCTGTGCATATTTTAACTTCGCTCCACCCGCACATTTCAAAGTGGTGGTGGATAGGGCTCATTTTAAAAAGGCGTTTTCCGTGCGAATGTTTAAAATACAAAACTTGAAGTATCACGGAAAACATTTCTGAAATATAAACAAAACAAAGAATTATAAGCGGAATTTGAAGCCCTGCTCCAAGACCGAGCGCGCACACCATACCACCTAAAAACAGCGAACCTGTGTCACCCATGAAAACTTTCGCGGGGTGAAAATTCCAAAAAAGAAACCCAAGGCATCCGCCTGCAAGAGCCGAAGCTTCAATACTTAAACCAAACATACCGAGGAAATTAGTCATAATCATAAAAAATATTGCTATAAAAAACGCTATCGAAGCGCTTAACCCATCTACACCGTCTGTAAGATTAGCCGCGTTTACGATGCCTACGACTATAATTCCGAGTATAAGCCAGTAAAAAAGTCCTAAATCCACGTTTCCCCAAAATGGTATTTTAACCATTGTGAGAATTGTTGTGCCGTTTATCTTGTTTATTGTGTGCAAAATCAAAAAATAGCATCCTATTATTCCAAATTGAAGCACGAGCTTTTGCTTTGGTGTTAAACCTTTGTTCCGTTTTTTTGCAACTTTTACATAATCGTCCATCAATCCTACGATTCCATATGCCAAGGCCATTCCAAGTCCTGCAAAAATTTTAGTTATCATGATAGGTGTTTCTGTAACTTGAAGTCCTTGCAACGCGGAAATTTTGTAGTATAGGGGCACGCAAACAAGTGTTGATATTACAATCCCGATTATAAACATGATGCCGCCCATTGTGGGAGTTCCTTGTTTGCTTTTATGCCATGAAGGCCCTATTTCTAAAATGGTTTGGCCATATTTTAATTTGTGTAAAAAAGGTATTATTATTTTCCCCGAAACGAACGTAATGAGAAAAGAAAGTGCGATTGCTGTTGTTGCTGATATTCCGAAAGTATTCATTAATTCTTCGCCTCCGTATTATTAAGAATCTTTTTAGCCGTTTGTATGAGATTATATAATGCTGAATTAATTATATATCATAAAATGTTTATGTGGCACGGTCTTTATGAATAAATCCTACGCTGACTATTGTTCCCGGGGAAACCTCAATTCCTTCGGCAATGCTTTGAGTTGCAGAAACAACCCCGGCATCTGTAAGGTTTGTGCCTAACATTTTTATGTTTAAGTTTGCCGAGATTACGGCTTTGTTTGCCTCGAAGACTGAAAGACCCGTAAGTTTCGGAACTTTTACATTAGCGGATTTGCTTTGTGAATCGGTATATAAAACTATAGTTCCGCCTTTTGGTATTTGCCCCGAAGGTTCGGGAAGCTGAGATATTACCGTTTCACCGCCGCCGACTATTACAGGATTTAAAGATTCGTTAATAGCTGCGTTTTTGGCGTCGCTTACGGATTTGCCTATAAGATTCGGCGTGTTGGAATCAAGTTTTTTGAGTTCCTCTTCGGTATATATTTTTTCAATGCCCATATAAGGAAGTATATCCTGCATTGCTTTTGCGAATACCGGAGCGGCTACAGCGCTTCCGTAGTAATAATCACCTTTCGGGGTATCAAAAAACACGAGCATCGCGATTTTCGGATCATCAGCAGGTGCAAAACCACAAAACGAAGATATATAATCTTTTTGCCCCGGAGTGCTTAGACCTATTTTTTCTGATGTTCCGGTTTTGCCCGCCACTCTGTAACCCGCAACATAAGCGTTTTTCGCAGCTCCGCTTACTGCATTTTCGTGAAGCATCGCCGTTACCCTTTGAGCGGTCTTTTCGGATATTGCTTTTCTTTTGATAATAGGATCAATGCTTTTAACTATGTTTCCATCGCTATCGAGTATTTCCTTGACTACATGGGGCTGAACAATATTTCCTCCATTAGCTATAGCCGCCGCCGCGGTGATCATCTGAATGGGGGTTATACCGAAGTTCTGACCCATCGAGGCAACCGCGAGATCCATAAGTGTCATATTCCCGTTAGCGTTAAAGAAAAGGTCACTTGACTCACCCGGAAGATCGATGTTTGTTTTGCTGTGTAATCCGAAAGCTTTATAAAAATTAAAGAAATGCTCGACTCCTATTCTTTGGCCAAGTGAAATGAATGCGGGATTACAAGAATGGCACAGAGCTTCAACAAAATTTTGACTTCCGTGACCTCCGCGCTTGTGGCATCTTATAGATTGTGCGCCTTCATAAGGCTTTATTGATCCTGAACACGTGAAATTTGATTGTTCATTAACCAAGTCAAGTTCTAGTCCCATCGAAGCGGTGACCATTTTAAAGACTGAACCCGGGTAGTATGTGTCGCTGACGGCTTTATTGCGCCACTGTTTACTCAGTGCTTCGCTTTTGGCTTTGGATCGCTCTTCTTCGGGAAGCGAATTTATCATGGCCTCTTCTTCGGGATCTGCTATTTTAAAAGGCTCGTTAGGATCAAAATCTCCTTTTACCGCCATGCCGAGAATTTCCCCGGTTTTAACATCCATCGCAATGGCAGCTGCGCGGTTTTTAACTTTATTATTAATAACGCCTTCTTCAAGATTTTTTTCTATAAAGTGCTGAATAGATTCATCTATGCAAAGTCTCAGACTGTTTCCGGGTTTTGAAGGTATCATTTGTTCATAATCAAAAGGCATTTCCGTTCCTATCGCGTTTTTAGCAGTAAGGATTCTTCCCGGTTCGCCTTTTAAAGTTTTATCGTAATAAGCTTCAACACCGGCAAGACCTTGGCTGTCAGATCCCGTAAAACCCAGCACCGCGGCCGCGAAATTACCGCAAGGATAAAATCTTTTATAATCTTCGATTAATCTTATTCCGCTTGCGATTTTATTTTTTGTTTTAAATTCGATTATCTTATCTTTAATATCGCTATCTACTTTTTTCTTTATAATAGTGTAGCAAGATTTCTTTTTTGAAAGTTCTTCCAGCTTTTCTTTTTCTATTCCCAGTATGTCGTGCATTCCGTCGCAGATGAGTTCCCTTTTCTCGTTGGTGTTGATGTAAGCAGGTTCCAATACCACCGTCCAAACAGTTGCGCTTTGGGCGAGAGGCTTCATTTTTCTGTCGTATATAGATCCACGCTGAGAGTTTACGGCAGTGTCTGCGAGTTGTTGCTCGGAAGCCATTTTTTGGAGAGATTCGCCATCCATAATTTGAAGGCTTACCAATCTGAATATAAGTGTAGCAAATCCGAAGAACACCAAAAGTGCCAACACGACTAAAGATCTTCTCCACATTCTTATGGTAGTTCCTTTTGACAAAGCTTTCACACCCCGTATGCTTTAAATTGCCTGTTTTTTTACTGTAGACATGCAACATTTCATATTGTAATACTTATTTGATGTTTAAACAAGTTATGACATTTTTAAGTTTACAATCAAAAAAACATTTTGTTAAATAATTACATTAAATCATTGATTTTTGTTGATAATTTATGTATGCTTGTTAAAATACTATAATTCATGATTTTAAACTTTTTATGATAAGAGAGTGATAAAGTCAGATATAAAGCTGATAAGGAAGGTGTTTTAAAATGGGTATGTATAAAAATTTAAAAATAAAATATAATCAACATAGAAGCATCGCAGGGTGGGGTTTAAGCGTAAATGCGCCTGCCGATTCTCTTATTGAACTAGACAAGGCATTGTCAAGCGAAGCGAGTTCAAAGTGCGATATAACCATGAAAGCATTTCGTGATAAGGTTATATCTTCTTTAGCTTCAGGTATAAAAGAAGAGAAAGAATCGTACCGTAAATTCAAAGAGAGTTCACGACCATTGA
This sequence comes from uncultured Eubacteriales bacterium, assembly GCA_964610685.1. Taxonomy (GTDB): domain Bacteria; phylum Bacillota; class Clostridia; order Oscillospirales; family Acutalibacteraceae; genus UMGS1491. The sequence continues at coordinate 2,873 of CAZSYK010000007.1, read as the reverse complement.
AGGACTTAAAAAAACGATTAAAATTTGCTTTTGAACTTCGTAAGCGCAGGGAAAACTTTGCTCAGAAAATAGACAAAGCTTATGAGGAGATTTTTGATAAAGCTCCACGGTTTACAGTGGGAGTTATGGGGATTCTTGAAAAAATTAACAGCCAAAAAAGTTTAGATGATAAAGATTATAAATTTTTAACAGAAGAGCTCGAAATACTTACAGCAAGAGATTTGGGAAGTTATGACCTCAAAGAATACTTAGAACGCATGAAAAACTTAATCAATGAATTTATAAAAGAGAATGTGGATGTAGTGAAAAGGATTAGAAGCGATTTAAGATATATAATCAAGCAAAAGCCAATACAATCCGACCTTGATGAGTCCATACCGATTTCTCAACCTGCAATAAAGCAAGGGCCTAAGGTTGATGAACACGGAAAAATGAGCGTTAAATAGAAGATTCTTTATAATTAAAGTCTGTATAAATTTCTTGACACGGACTTCAAAATAGTGGTAAAATTAATCGTTGCACGAGTAAAAATTTGTGCTACGATTAATTATTTTTAAGGAGGTGTAATATGCCAACTTTTAATCAGTTAGTTCGTAAGGGAAGAGAAAGCCACGAAAAAAAAGCAAAGGCTCCGGCGTTACTCAGAGGCTGGAATTCTAAAAAAAGAGAGGCTACTGAACAAACTTCGCCGCAAAAAAGAGGCGTTTGTACAGCAGTTAAAACAGCAACTCCGAAAAAACCAAACTCAGCACTCAGAAAAATTGCCAGGGTTCGTCTTTCAAACGGCTTGGAAGTCACTTCATACATTCCCGGAATCGGACACAACCTTCAAGAGCACAGTGTTGTTCTTATTAGGGGCGGACGTGTTAAAGATTTGCCGGGTGTGCGCTATCATATCATAAGAGGCACACTTGATGCGCAAGGCGTTGCAAAACGTATGCAAGCTCGTTCAAAATACGGTGCGAAACGTCCAAAAGCAGGCGCTGCAAAAGCTGCCGCAAAAAAATAGGGTTTTAAGAGAATTTAATACAGCTTTGCATTAATACAATGCAGGAGTATTTTTACATAAAATACCTCTGTATTGGCAAAACGAAAGCTAAATTACTTTCGAGTACCTATGATATCATTTTTGTGAAGGAGGGAAGGCACGTGCCAAGAAGAGGTACAGTTCCCAAACGTGATGTTTTACAAGATCCGCTTTATAATTCCAAACTTGTAACTCGTCTTATTAACAACATTATGGTGGACGGAAAAAGAGGAATTGCTCAAAGAATAGTTTACAAAGCATTCGATATAATCCGCACCCAAACCGGCAGAGAACCGCTTGAAGTTTTCGAACAGGCAATGGAAAACATAATGCCTGCTTTAGAAGTTAAAGCAAGAAGAGTGGGAGGAGCCACATACCAGGTTCCGATCGAAGTCAGAGCTGACAGAAGACAAACTTTAGGTCTCAGATGGCTTACCAAATACTCAAGACTTCGTGCAGAAAAAACAATGACCGAAAGACTTGCAGCTGAAATTTTAGCTGCCATAAACAGCACAGGCGCAGCTGTCAAAAAGCGTGAGGATACTCACAAGATGGCAGAAGCCAACAAAGCGTTTGCGCATTATCGTTGGTAAAATTCATAGAAAATATTTTTGAAAAGTGTGGATTAATCAATGAGTTTAGTATTTGCTGTTATAAATTTTATTTTATTCAGATGCGGTTACAGTACTATTAGCGATGAAATGTGGCAAGACTTGCACCAAATGAATAATCAAATGCGAATTGTTGTTTGTTTACGCAAAAACAAAGTGCTTAGTCCCAATGATCGTATTTATAATTTCATGAAAAGACGGGATGTGCGGGAAGCTTTCGAAGTTGCTGTGCGCATATATGGATTGAATAGAGAAAATACTGCACAAGAAATCGGATTACCATTGAATTAATCAATCAAAAAACAATAAAATGAAAAGGAGGATGTTATGTCAAGGAAAGTATCGCTTGATATGACTCGTAACATAGGAATTATGGCTCATATCGACGCGGGAAAAACAACTACGACCGAGCGTATCTTGTTTTACACAGGTATAAGCCACAAACTCGGTGAAGTTCATGACGGCGCAGCCACAATGGACTGGATGGTTCAGGAACAAGAACGTGGTATAACAATAACATCTGCCGCAACAACATGTTTCTGGAAAGACTATCGTATAAATATTATAGACACTCCGGGTCACGTAGACTTTACAGTTGAAGTTGAGCGTTCACTCAGAGTTCTTGATGGTTCCGTAACGGTTCTTTGCGCAAAAGGCGGAGTTGAGCCTCAGTCCGAAACAGTTTGGCGTCAAGCCGATAAATATGGCGTTCCGAGAATGGCTTATGTAAATAAGATGGACATTATGGGAGCGGATTTTTATAACGTTGTCGCCATGATGAAAGAACGCCTTAAATGTAATGCCGTTCCCATTCAGCTTCCAATCGGTTCCGAAGACACCTTTAAGGGTATTATCGATTTAGTGGAAATGAAAGCTTATGTCTACTACGACGAACTCGGAAAAGATATAAGAGTTGAGGAAATTCCGGAAGATTTAAAAGAAACAGCTGATAAGTATCACGTCGAAATGATGGAGCATGTTGCCGAACACGATGATCAGGTAATGGAGAAATATCTTGAAGGTGAAGAAATATCAGTTGAGGAGATCAAGAACTGCATAAGAAAGGCGACCATAGCAAATGCAATGATTCCTGTCACTTGCGGAACATCTTATAAAAACAAGGGTGTTCAAAAGCTTCTTGATGCCATAATCGATTACATGCCTTCGCCAAAAGATGTCCCTGCAATCAAGGGAGTAAATCCCGATACGGGTGAAGAAGTTGAACGTCCTTCTTC
>CAZSYK010000006.1:24585-56441 GCA_964610685.1 uncultured Eubacteriales bacterium | reverse complement strand
TTGCGCGTCAGGTAGGCGTTCCGAGCATCGTAGTATTCATGAACAAAGTTGACCAAGTAGACGACGAAGAACTTCTAGATCTCGTTGAGATGGAAATCCGTGAGCTTTTAAATGAGTATGAATTCCCGGGCGACGACACCCCAATTATTCGTGGATCAGCTCTTAAAGCTCTTGAATCAACATCAAAAGATCCTAAAGCTCCTGAATACAAATGCATTCTCGATCTTATGGATGCAGTCGATGAATTTATTCCAACACCTGAAAGAAAATCCGATCAACCTTTCTTAATGCCTGTTGAAGACGTCTTTACTATTACAGGACGCGGAACAGTCGCAACCGGAAGAGTAGATCGTGGACAACTCAAAACAGGTGAAGAAGTTGAGCTGGTAGGACTTACCGATGAACGTAAAAAACTCGTTGTAACAGGAATCGAAATGTTCAGAAAAATTCTTGATTACGCTGAAGCAGGAGATAACGTTGGTGTACTTCTTCGTGGTATTCAAAGAGAAGAAATTCAACGTGGCCAAGTTCTTGCTAAACCGGGAACTATTAATCCACACACCAAATTCAAAGGTCAAGTATATGTATTGACCAAAGATGAAGGCGGACGTCACACACCATTCTTTAATAACTATCGTCCTCAGTTCTATTTCAGAACAACAGACGTTACAGGCGTAATTTCTCTTCCTGAGGGAACTGAAATGTGCATGCCGGGCGACAACGTTGTAATGGAAGTTGAACTTATTACACCTATAGCAATCGAAGAAGGACTCAGATTTGCTATACGTGAAGGCGGACGTACAGTTGGTTCGGGCGTTGTAACTGAGATTATCGGTTAATTCTTAAATATGATTTAAATATTAAATCGCACTTAGATTTCTAAGTGCGATTTTTATGTTTAATATCAAATAAACTTACTCTATATTTTTTGTGATTTTTTAAAGAATTTAGTGTGAGGACTTACCTAAACTTTTTTGTTTAAGAGCGTCATTGAGCTTACGATAAGATTCTCCAACCATCTGCATTGGCAGCACAAATTGTTCTGACTCTTCTTGTTGTTTTTTTACAGAGCGGATATGCATATCAGTCCATAGATAGAATCAATTACAGCTAATATACCACATGTAAAAATTATAACAGCTATGGTATTTGCAACAATTTCTTTCCAGTTCATTTTACATTCCCCTTTCATATTGAAATTTAATGTTATACGGATTTAATATAAGGTTTGTCAAAACATTTTTTAGGTATTCAAACATAATAACCTTAAAATATACACATTTAAGCGTGATTTTTAAGGTTATTGGTGTACTATTTTTAAGTTAATTTATTTTTTCCACAAGGGGTAAAAAGCCTTTTCACAACTAAAGAACCATGGTTTTTTGCCAACCATTTCTCCATTTTTTTCTTCGAGATTAATTTCGTGCTTGAACCACTTTCCGCAAGTTCCTACTATTTTTCGGGGACCGATTTTTTCACCATGTACTGTTATTTTGGTAGGGTCGCTGATATCTGAGGTAGTTTTTGTCTTTATGCCACTATCATAAATAACATGAGCACAACTATACATATCTCCAACATATATAATACCGAATGTAGTTAATGCACCCACAATAGTTATTATTGTACAACCTATAGCTTCTTTATAAGTCATTTTGAACACTCCTTATTTTTTACTTAATTTTATCTAAATTATAACATATACGTAAACAAACTGCAAATTTGCTATAGGTATTAAACATTTGTTGACGTTAATCTGTAGTTAGTTTAAAATTAATATAAACCATGTAAATATTATTTTGAACGGAGTTTAAATATATATGTCTAGAAAATTGTTTACTTCTGAGTCTGTTACTGAAGGTCATCCCGATAAACTATGTGATCAAATATCCGACGCTATTTTGGATTCAATTTTAAAGCAAGATCCAAAGGCGCATGTAGCATGCGAAGTTACCGCTGCTATGGGACTTATTCACGTTATGGGAGAAATCACAACAAAATGCTACACAAATATCGATAAAGAAGTGCGTAAAGTTTTAAAAAACGTAGGCTACTCTAATTCTTTATGTGGACTTGACGGCGAAACCTGTGGAGTTATAACCTCTATAAATGCTCAATCTTCGGATATAGCTATTGGTGTTGACTGTTCGCTTGAAAAAAAATCAGGAGATTTAAGTTCTAACAGTCAAATCGGTGCGGGCGATCAGGGAATGATGTTTGGGTACGCTTGCGACGAAACTCCCGAACTTATGCCACTCCCTATTTCACTTGCTCATAAACTTGCAAAACGTTTGGCTAAAGTTAGAAAAGACGGAACTTTGAGTTATTTGCGCCCTGACGGTAAAACTCAGGTTACTGTGGAATATGATGGTGACACTCCTGTAAGAATTGACACTGTTGTTGTTTCCGCGCAGCATGCTGAAGAAATAAATCTTGAGCAAATAAGGAAAGACATCATAAAAAATGTTATAATCCCTATTGTGCCACCTCATATGATAGATTCCGATACCAAAATGCTTATAAACCCTACAGGTCGCTTTGTTATAGGCGGGCCTTCGGCTGATTCGGGGCTTACAGGTCGCAAAATAATAGTAGATACATACGGCGGATATTCACGTCATGGCGGAGGAGCATTTTCGGGGAAAGATCCCACAAAAGTGGATAGATCCGCAGCCTATGCCGCAAGATATGTTGCTAAAAATATAGTTGGTGCGGGAATTGCCAAGAAATGCGAGGTTCAAATCGCATATGCTATAGGGGTTTCGCAACCTGTTTCGATCAGAGTGGATACTTTCGGAACATCAAAAATTTCTGATGAGGTTTTATCTCAAATAGTAAGTAATATTTTTGATTTACGCCCGCTATCTATTATCGAACTTTTTAATTTAAGAGCGCCTATCTATTATCCGCTTGCGTCATATGGTCATATGGGCAGAGAAGATTTAGGTGTAGCGTGGGAAAATCTTGATAAAGTAGATGAACTCAAATCTGCTGTAAGCAATATTTAAATAAACCGTTTGTGGAGGGTAAGCAATGAGCGACAATAATTTAGAATCTCAGATAAACAGCAAGATCAGCGAACTTAATGAAGCTTTAGAAACTGCCGCAAATGCCAAAGATATAGCAATTGTGAAGGATACATATCTTAAAAAATATTTAAAATCACTTTATTCCGAGTTAAAAAACATAAACTCCCCTGAAGATAAAAAAAGTTTAGGTAAATTAATAAATGATTTTAAGATTTTAGCCGAAGAAAAAATAAATGATGCAGAAGAAAAGTTTAAAGCTGAAAAAAACATATCCAGATATGACGTGACTATATTCAAGGATAATATAAAACTCGGTTCGGGTCATCCTCTCATAAAACTTTACAAAAAAATCGAAGAAGTTTTTATAAGCATGGGATTTTCTGTTGTTCAGGGTCCTGAAATCGAGCTTGATAAATATAATTTTGAAAAGCTTAATATGCCGTCGCATCACCCTGCACGGGATATGCAGGATACTTTTTATATTTCTGCTCCAAACGTTCTTTTGCGTTCACATACTTCATCTGTGCAGGTTAGGACAATGGAGAATAAAAATCCGCCCATACAGATAATTTCACCTGGTACGGTCTATAGAGTTGACGATATTGACCCACAGCACACGCCAATGTTTTATCAGGTGGAGGGGTTGATGGTAGCTGAGAATATTTCATTTGCAAACCTAAAGGCGGTTCTCATAAAGCTTTTAAAAGAAGTTTTCGGTGATGAAACTGACGTGAGATTTCGCCCGACGTATTATCCTTACACTGAACCAAGCGCTGCAATTGATATGTCTTGCACGCAGTGTGGCAAGAAAGGCTGCAGAACATGTGGATATTCAGGTTGGATAACGGTTCTCGGATCAGGTATGGTTCATCCGAATGTTCTGGAAGGCGTGGGGTACGACAGCGCTAAATATACAGGTTTTGCCTTTGGTTTGGGGCTTAATCGGTTAGCACTTTTATATTACGGGCTCGACGAAATACGCAAACTTTACGAAAATGATATAAGCCTGTGGAACCAAATATAATTATAAGAAAGGAGAAATGCAGTAGTGTTCAAATTCTCATTCGATTGGTTACAAGATTATCTTGGTACGGATATGAAATTCAAAGAAATTTTGGAAATTCTTAATCTTCAAGGTTTTGAATTTCAGGGCGAGCAAAAGGTCGGGGACGATATAGTGACAGCTATTGAAGTCAAAGCTAACAGACCTGATATGCTTTCTCACATGGGTATTGCACGTGAAATCAGGGCTTTTTGCGGTAAAAAAATCCCTAAACCCGAAAGAGCAGACATTAAAATAAATAACGAAAATTTCCCCGTTAAGATAAAAGTGACCGATTCAAAGTCATGTCGCCGTTTTAGCGGAATAGTTATTGAAAACATTGACAACTCTGTTCAAACGCCCGAGCACATCAAACGTCGCCTGGAATCGCTTGGGATAAGTCTTGTTAACGCAGTTGTGGATATAACCAATTACGTTATGCTTGACATGGGTCAACCTATGCATTCTTATGATATAGACAGCCTTAGCGGAAAAGAAATAAACGTTCAAAAAGCATCAAAAGAAACTAAAGTTATAACTTTAGCAAACAAAGAAGCCGACGTGAAAATTGGAGATATTGTGGTGTCCGATAATAAAAATATACTATGCGTTGCGGGTATCATAGGTGCTCAAACCGCAAGTGTGACCGAAAAAAGCAAAAACGTGTTTCTTGAAGGTGCTTTATTTGATGAAGTCGACGTTCGTCTTACGTCAAGGAGGATTAAAATTTCAACTCCGTCATCATTCAGATTTGAACGTGGAGTAAACGCAGATTATACGCTCGACATACTTTTAAAATGTGCCCGCATGATAAAAGAAATTTGCGGCGGTAAAATTTTGGACGAAGGTTTTGATTTTTATCCGGTTAAGCAAGAAAACATTTTATTAAATTTGAGTGTTAAAAACAGCAATCGTTTGCTTGGCGTCGAATTAAAAGCTGAGACTATTATTAATTACTTGGAAAAATACGATTTTAAGTGTACTGAAATTGACGAAGACACATTGAAAGTTCAGGTGCCGAGCTATAGACTGGATGTTAAAAAAGAAGTAGATGTCATAGAAGAAGTGGCGCGTATACACGGATATGATAACATTGAAGCCGTAATGCCGACTATTACGACTCAGTATAACAAAAACGAAATTTGGTCTAAAATGGATGTGCTAAGAGCGAATTTAGTTGGTCTTGGTTTTTCGGAAACCATAAACTACTCGTTTATTCCGTCAAATACAATGGAGATTTTCGCAATAGAGCCAACCGATAAGCTTTACTCTGATTTAACGCTTCAAAACCCAATTGCAAACGCTTACTCTTTAATGCGTCCGACGATGGTGTTTTCGCTCCTTAATTGCCTTGCGTATAATTATTCCATAGGTAACAGCAATCTTGCGCTTTTTGAACTCGGCCGAGTATATTTTAAAGACAGCAAATATGATACCGGTTGTCGCGAGATTGATACCTGTGCGTTTATAATGTCAGGCGTTCGAATTCCTAGAGGCTGGAACTGCGAAAAAGATATAAAATACACTTACTACGATTTACTCAATTATATAAAAATTCTATTCGATGGATTTGGGCAGAATTTTGAACTTGAAAAAGCAAATTATAAATTTTTAGAAGAAGGTTCAGGTTATAATATTACCGTAAATGGTAAGACCGTCGGATATATTGGCGAACTTGGCAAGCAAAGGCTTAATAAAATTCAAAACGTTAAACTTATTAAAGATAAAATTTTTTACTGCGAGTTTTATATTAAAGATATTATCGAGAAAATTAGGAAAATCGAATTTGAATCAAAATATCCGCCGATAAAAAGACTTTATAATTTGGTTTATAACAAGAGTATAACCGCCGCAGAAATAAGGGATTTAATAAAATCAAGTAGCGATTTAATAAGAAACATCAGTGTTAAAGATATATACAGTGATAAGAATCTAAGTGAAAATGAACACGCGGTTCTTTATGAAGTCAACTACTGCAGCAAGATTTCGACTTTAACTTCCGAAGAAATCGAAGACATAGAAAATATCTTTTTAAAAAATTTGGCTGAGAAATTCAAAGCTCATTTAAAAGATTAATAAATTTTCTCCTCGGATAAATTCCCGAGGAGATTTCTTATGCAATAAAACTACAGATCAAATTGGTGGTTCTTGTTGTTTTTATTTTTCTTTTATTTTTTTCATTGCGCTTTTTTCGAGCCTTGAGACTTGAGCCTGGCTTATTCCTATTTCTTTTGCAACCTCCATTTGAGTTTTTCCTTTTAAAAATCTAAGTGACAATATGTTTTTTTCTCTTATTCCCAATTTCGTAATTGCCTGTTTCATCGAGATGCCGTCCAGCCAGTTGGAGTCGTCGTCCGTATCTCCGATTTGATCCATAATGTAAACCGTGTCGCCGTTACTGTCGGAAAATACAGGCTCATTAAGAGAAACGGGTTCCACGATAGATTCAAGCGACAGAACTATACTTTCTTTCCCTATGCCCATTTCAGCAGCGATTTCCTCTATTGACGGTTCTGTGTTTTTACTGGTCATCATCTGTTCCTTTATCTGCATAGCACGGTATGCGATATCACGCATAGACCTGCTTACTTTGATTGAGTTATTGTCACGAAGATGCCGGCGTATTTCCCCGATTATCATTGGAACAGCATAAGTGGAGAATCTTACATTTTGTGATATATCGAAATTATCTATGGATTTTATAAGTCCGATACATCCTACCTGAAATAAGTCATCCAATGTTTCGCCGCGACCGTTGAATCGCTGAATCACACTAAGTACAAGACGCAAATTGCCGCTTATAAGTTCTTCGCGTGCTTTTTCATTTCCTGATTTTACAAGCTTTAAAAGCCGCATTTTTTCTTTTTCGGGTAAAACTTTTAATTGTGAGGTATTTATTCCGCAGATTTTAACTTTATTGTACTGCACTTTTTTATCCTCCACCCAATAATTTCCACAGTTATAAATTCATTATTGGCGTAAAAGAATAATTTAATTCACTTACATTAAATTAAATATTAAAGTTTAATCCTTTTTTGATTTTTATCAGCATATGCTTTTATAAAATAATTAAATGAGGGGTGAAAAAGAGCTATGGTTTCAGGAAATAAACCAGAACCACCATGCTCTCTTTGATGCTTAAATTTAAAAAAACATCATCTTTTTTATCAGCTGTGTTTTTTGTTTGGGTAATGGCTTTTTTTAATGTTTACAGTGAAGATCTTACTGTTTCTGCCAAGTCTGCTATTCTTATTTGTGCGGATTCGGGAAGTATACTTTTTTCAAAAAAGGAAAAAGAAACACTTCCTATGGCGAGTACCACCAAAATAATGACTTCAATTTTAACGCTGGAAACCATGCGGGCATGCGGCGATAAAGAAGTTGAGATTACGGAAGAAATGGTCAGGGTTGAAGGTACGGCTATGGGCCTAATGCCCGGCGATATTGTTAACTTGGAATCACTCGCGAAAGGAATGCTTCTTTGTTCCGGTAATGACGCGGCTAATGCCGCGGCAATCGCGGTTTCCGGAGATACATCGAAATTTATAAGCCTTATGAATGAAAAAGCAAAATTGATAGGAATGGAAAACACAAAATTTTCAACACCTTCCGGTCTTGACAAAGATAATCATCATTCGACTGCACAAGATATGGCTATTCTCGGAGCTTACGCTATGGAAAATGAAGATTTTGCAAAAATATCATCTCAAAAAAGCATGCAAGTTAAATTTATAAATCCCGGTAAAACCATAAACATTAAAAATCATAATAAACTTTTGAGATTATATGACGGTTGTATTGGCATAAAAACAGGATTTACAAAATCGGCGGGAAGATGTTTGGTTTCATGTGCACAAAGAAACGGCGTTAAACTTGTTTGCGTAACATTAAATGCACCCAATGATTGGGATGATCATACAAAACTTTTTAATTTTGGATTCGAAAACACGGTGCTGAAAAACTTTGATGATAAAAGTTTTAAGGTTTCAGTACCCTTAGAATGTGGAAATAAAGGTAGCGTAGAAGCTCAGGGTGTTTCGGATTTTTCTATGAGTTTTAAAAAAGGCGACGAAAGCAAAGTTACAAGAAAAGTTGAAATTCCCGAAAATTTGAAAACACCTATAGAAAAGGGACAAATCGTAGGAAAAGTGGTATACTGTTTAAACGACAAAGCTATTGGGAAAAATGATATTATATCTCTTACGGAAATAAAAAATGTAAAATCCGTAAAAAAAGGCTTTTTTAAATCCGTGGGGAAATTTTTCGAAAAACTTTTTGGTAAATAAAAGGGAGAATATATTTTTAAAATGAATGAAAAAGAGACGATAAAACTTCAGAAATACATGTCAAATTGCTTAGATGTTTCACGAAGGAAAGCAGAACAAATCATTTCAGAAGGTAAAGTTAAAGTGAATGGGGAAGTTGCTTCTATAGGTTTACGAGTAAGCCCGGGTTTGGATAAAGTCGTGGTTAACGGCGAAAAAATAGACTTCGGTTATGAAAACAAACATTATATAATGCTCAATAAGCCCCGTGGATTCGTAACTACAATGAGCGATGAAAAAGGCAGAAAGTGTGTCGCCGATCTTGTAAAAGACATACCTCAAAGAGTATATCCCGTAGGAAGGCTTGATAAAGAATCCGAAGGGCTTTTAATAATGACGAATGACGGTGATTTTGCGAACCAACTTATTCATCCGTCTAAAAATATATGGAAAACTTACCGCGTTACTGTGCGCCCCAAGCTTACGGAAGACCAGTTGACTTTGCTTTGCACGGGTATAGAAATTGACGGTAAGCCCACAGAGCCTGCCAAGGTTAACGTGTTGGTGCAAGAGCGGGAAAGAGTTGTTTTAGAGATTTCCATAAAAGAAGGCAGGAATCGCCAGATACGTAAAATGTGCGAAGCCGCAGATCTTGAAATAGCTCGTCTTAAACGAATTTCTATAGGAAATTTAAAGCTCGGAATGCTCGCACCGGGTAAATGGCGAAATTTAACGGGCGAAGAAATAAAAATGTTTATAAAATAAATAATAACTCCATTTTGAAATTTCAAGATGGAGTTATTGCTTATGTAATTTTAAGTTTTATAAAAGTATCCAGTTATGGCGGATGTGATATCCTACTGCGTGTTTGCATACAGGGCATTCTTCGGGAGCGCGCTCTCCCGTGTGGATATGTCCGCAGTTAAGGCAGAACCAAGTTTCTTCTTTATCGGATTTAAAAAGTTTGTCAGATTCCATGAGTTCTATAAATTTTGTAAATCTATCACCATGGATTTTTTCTATCCCTGAAATTTCGTAAAAAAGCTTTGAAATTTCTGAAAATCCTTCTGATTTTGCCTCATCTCCGAAAGATTTATAAACATTATTGTATTCTTCATATTCATTGTGCTGGGCACATTTTAATAAATCCAAAGAGTTGTCGTATATATCAACCGGGAAACCGCCTTCTATGCTGATGTTGGTTCCGAATACGGGTTTTAAATACCCATAAAACAGTTCGGCGTGTTCTTTCTCCTGGTTTGCGGTGAAAGTAAACACTTTTTCAAGGACATTAAGTCCTTCTTTTTTTACTTGAGATGCAGCGAACGTGTAGCGATTCCTTGCCTGGCTTTCCCCGGCAAAAGCTTTCATTAAGTTTACTTTAGTGTTACTTTTTTCAAATGATATCGACATAAATTAATCTTCCTTTCTTTTATAAATGTTATATAATTAAATCTTTTGCACTCATATTATACTTATTTTGAACAAATATCAAATACCCGTTCATACGAATTCGATAGTTTTAGGGTTTTTAACGATGATGTTAACGCAGCTGAATATACCTCAATGACTCGGTAAAGTATTGTTAGCGTGCAGATAATATGTAAGGTTGAATTGAAATGGAAACAGAGCCGTAGAGCGGCTTATTAATGATTAGATAGCTAATCATGAAATTTAATCGGTTATTTTGAGTCTAATGCTTCAACAATCATGTTAGCGCATTTGTAAACATTTCCGCCGCCTAAAGTGAGAACCAAGTCGCCACTTTGAGCGTTATTGATTACAAAATCAGAAATTTCTTCAAATGTATTGATATATTTTCCGTTATCAATTTTCGCCACCAAATCTTCTGAGTGAATGCCATAAGTGTTTGTTTCTCTTACAGGGAGTATTTCAGATACTATTATTTTGTCAGCAATAGACAGTGCTTTCGCAAAATCATCCAAAAACATGGAGGTTCGTGAATACGTGTGAGGCTGAAAAACAGCCCAAACTTGATTAAACCCCATTTTTACGGCAGCTTTTAAGGTTGTTTCTATTTCTGTTGGATGATGCGCAAAATCATCCGCCACAGTAATACCGTTTATTTCCCCCAAGATTTCAAACCTTCGGTGTGCGCCTGTAAATGCTTTTAAAGATTTTTGAATGATTTCCGGCGAAACACCTAAATCGGAACACACAATAAACGCTGCTAAAGCGTTGTAAATGTTGTGATTTCCGGGAACGCTGAGTTCAAAGTGAATTATTTTTTGATTTCCTTTAAAAACATCAAATTTTGCTTGTTGTTTTTCATTAAATTCGATATTATCCGCAAAATAATCATTTTCTTTGGAAAAACCGAAAAATATCTTTGAAGCCGTAGTGTTTTTCACCACATCTTTGGCGTTTTTATCGTCCCCGTTGACTACTATCAAACCGGTTGTTTGGGAAGCATACTGATGAAATGATTTTTTAACATTTTCAAGTGTTTCAAAATAATCAAGATGATCCGCATCTACATTTGTTATAACTGAAAATTTCGGGTGAAGGTGTAAAAAGCTATCAACATATTCACAAGCTTCGGCAATAATTATGTCCGATTCTCCTGCACAGCTGTTTCCGCCTATTTTTGCAAGAGTGCCTCCTATAACTGCGGTAGGGTCTTTTTGCGCGTCCAAAAGTATTGAGGTTATCATGGAAGTAGTCGTGGTTTTGCCGTGCGTACCGGATACTCCTATTGAATTTTTATAGTTATTAAACATTATTCCGAGCATTATACTGCGTTCAATTATTGGAATGCTTTTTTCTTTTGCAGCCTGTATTTCCGGGTTTATTTCTTTAATGGCAGCTGAAAATACCACTAAATCCTGATTTTTTATGTTTTCTTTTTTGTGCTTGGTAGCTACGGATATGCCCATTTTTCTTACTTTTTCCATTGTATCGGATTCGTAAATATCCGACCCTGTTATTTCAAACCCATGTTCTTTTAATATTTGAGCGAGAGGGAACATTCCCGATCCCCCGATTCCGATGAAATGTATTTTTTTGATTTTTTCTAAATTATCTATGTCGCAGCTTTTCATGTTTTTCGTCTCCCGTTAATATTATTTATATTTTAAATTATATTTGTTTTTTCTTTTTTTTGACTTGAAATTATGCTTGTTTTTGATATGAGGTTCATAATTTTTGGGAATTTTCGCATTGCTTATAATTACTTTCATTATTATCAATAAGCCGATACATATAAGTAACCATGAAGCTGCGGTTTTTATTATATTCTTATTGTTTTTTTGGGGGAACTCTGTGTGTGAAGGTGAAATTTCCTGTATTTCTTTATCGGATACTTCAGGTAAATCCAGTGCTTTAGATGTTTCGGATTCGCTTTTTTCTAAATCGGGAGTTTCTTTTTTTATAGGTTCGGTTTTTTTAGTATCAGCTTCGGATTGCTCGGTTTTTTCGTCTTGTTTTGCAGGGGGTTCAGGTTTTTTCGTGCTGTTTTGAGGAGGATTTTGATTTTCGGGAGGCTTTGTTTTTTCCGTTTGATTTTGAGCCGGAGCTTCTTGCTTTTTTGTGGTATTCTCATTTTCTTCTGCAGGGGCAGGGGGTTGATTTTGCGCTTCGGACACCACGGGAGCTTCTTCGGTTGGAGGCGAATTTTGAGTGTTTACCGCATAAGAAGAATGTGCTGTAAACAACACCAAAAAAAACAAGGGCAGAAGAAAATTATTGATTTTTAATTTTATAATTTTCATCTCATAACCCTTCTTGTTGTTTATTATTTTGTGTTAAAATATTTACCTTTAAGTACGACGTGTTTATTATATCATTTTAATTAGAAATTAAAAATAAAATCTTTACCCATAAAGTGGATTCTTAGCGATTCGGGTATAAAATTTTTTTGCTTGCAAACAAGGAACGGGGGATTATCTTCAAGTATTATTCCTCTGGCGTTTTTTTCAACTATTGTAAATCCCGTGATTAAAGCCAAGATAAATAAAGTAGAGAACATGGAAACAAAAAAATATCTTTTTCGTTTTTTATCCATAATTTTTACCTGCCCTATTTTTTTAAATCATTTAGCAATTTTGAAAGAGATTCACCAAGCATTGAACCTGTGTAAACGGCTTCCTCGAGCGTGCTTACGTCGCTTCCTACTTCTATTAGCAACGAACCCGGGGTAATATGCTCGTTATATTTTACTTTTGAAAAGTTAAGAGGCCGCGTAATGCCGGAGAATAGAGTTTCGCAGTATTTTTGCACTCTGAGCGCAAGACGAAGGTTCTTTTCCCAATTAGGAAACCCAAGACTTTTGTCAGGATCGCAACCGGATACTATCATAAGCTGCGCTGCTTTTTTGTTTTTGTATTTGAAAGTGGGTTTTATTTTTCCGGTTTCTTTGGAGCCCATGCTGTCGCGGTGGACATCTATTACTACTTGTATTGAAGGATATTTTTGAAGATTTTTTTTAATTGTAGCGGCAGCTCTGGAATAAGAACCGTTATAGGTGGGAGTATCGTGATAAGTAGTGTCGTGAACTGTATTTATTCCATTTTCGATCAACTTATCGGTTATGGCTTGACCTACTCTTGTGACGTTTTTTGAATTATCCATTGACCGCGGATAAAAGCTTTCATAAAAAAAACCTTCATCTTTGTTCATATATGATTCGGAAGTATGCGTGTGAAAAATTAAAACTTGAGGTTCTTTTGTTTTTGTGATTTTTATTTCGGGTTCTTTGCTAAGCTCCGCGCCAATGTCGATGTTTTGATCCGTGGTGTTTTTTACGTAAAAGTTTTCAAACTTAGTACCACCCGAACTGAATTGACTTTCAATCACTTTATGCGTGGGTTCATCCGAAGGATGGTTTTCCGAGTTTTCTGAATTTTCTTTTGAAAAACCAGGTAATCCGATGTTGCTCGGTTTAAGGAAAAGGTTATTACTTGATTCCTTGATATTAGTATTGCCTGTTTGCTCCTGTATATTATTTTTTTCAAAACTGCAAATCAAATTATCAGGGAAAAAATTAAAATTCCCTCTTGAGAATATTGATTTTACAGCCAACGTGTTGATGTTTTCCAAGTTTATGGGAATAACATTTTTAGCTTTTATGCAAAGGCATAAAAAAGCGGTGAATAAAGCAGCAGCGGCAAGAACATCTGAGGAGAAACTTACTATCCTTTTTTTTATTACGGCGTTCAATTTTTAAAAACCTCCTGAAAATGATATGATCTTTAGGAGAAATGATCTTGTTAAAAATCTATTTATAAGTTTATGAAATTAAGAATATATTTATTACCGGGTTTTAAAGTTAATATATATTTATTATATTGACTTAAGGTAAAAGGGCTGATAAAATATGTTAAGTGGAAATTGCGGAATTGTGTAACGGTAGCACGACAGACTCTGACTCTGTTTGTGAGGGTTCGAATCCTTCTTCCGCAGCCATTTTTACTGCATTTTGTGCAGTCATATCAACGAGGTGTAGCTCAGCTTGGTAGAGTGCTACGTTCGGGACGTAGATGCCGCAGGTTCAAATCCTGTCACCTCGACCAATGTGAGTATCTATAAGGGGCTTAATACTGAGCCGATATAAATAACTCACGTTTTTTGAAAGTGTAGATTGTTGTAAGCAATCTGCTCTTTTTTTGTTTGTTTAAAATGTGATTCTTAACAAGTTTATTTAAAACATCAACTGCCGGATGAGCGTAGGCTGTTACCATAATCGAGGATTATTTACCAACTGATTTTATGTTTTGATTAGATGTAAAAATTTTGAATTTGTTTATTTTTAAGCATTATCTTGTGCCGGTCAGAAATGATTTGCTGCTGGTTTTGTTTTAAAAATCAGATTTTATATACATTAAAAATAATAAACAAAAATAAAACAAAAATATAAATTGCCTTAAATGGAAAAAAATGGTATAATTATTTAAAAATTAAAGGTAAAAAATTTTTATGATTAACGCTTTCTTAATCATCTATTTTTTACATATCATAGTGAATTTCAAAAAATCAAAATGTGAGGTATAAACTATGAAAAACAGGTTCAAAAAATTCTTTTCAATAACAATCCTTTTGTTTTTATCATTTTTGATTAACAAAAGCTGCTGTGCAGCTGTTGTAAAAATTGTACTTACGGGAGGCTGTTGTGGTGGGAAAACTACGTCTATTCCATTTTTACAAAAACATTTTCAATCTAAAGGATACAATATAGCTTGTTTAGGGGAAGCTTCCACAACTTTATATTATAAGGATCATATTAGTGCAAAGGATGTCCCGCTTTATGATTATGAAAAAATGATTATAAAAAAACAAATTGAAGAAGAGGATAAGGTATGTTCTAAGCTTGAACAAAATTCACAAGGAAAAATTTCTTTACTTTTCTGCGATAGAGCAGTTTTAGATTTTAAAGGATTTTTTAAAGGATTTATGGATGATTTGAACTGCGACAGATTACTAAAAGAAATAGGTTTATCAGAAGAAGGGCTTTATAAACGTTACAACGCTGTGTTTCATATGCTTTCAACAACTAAGGTCAGAGAAGACCTCTATTCAAATGACGAGGTTAGGATTATAGATATTGATGCGGCCAGAGCTGTGGATGATAAATTAATAAAGGTTTGGTCAAAACACCCCTACTGGAGATTAATTGAGAATTTCACCACCTTTGATGAAAAATTAGGTAGGTTAATTTTAGAGATAGAACATTTTTTAAGTAGTGCTGTTTAAATAACTGCATAATAAAAAAGGAGGCTAATTTTAATTAATTCAATGAAAAATTTTGATGAATTAAAATTATGGTTTGAAAAAGCGAGAGATTCATTGATTTATCTTCCGCTAGATGAAATAAAAATTAGATTTGTTAATAAAATTTCTAACGAATATACGCAAGTGTTTACACTTGGTTCCTTTGACGAAAAAATAGTTGTTATCTATCTTAATGATGCATCGAAAAGTTTGGTTTGTTCAATAGATAAGCCTATTGCCGAAACTGGTTTTTTCAATAAATACAGCAAAATATTCAGCAAAGAAAAAACGTATGATTTTACTGCGTGTTTATATTTAAAAGCTGAATTTATAAAAAAATTATACTCTCCAAAAATAGCTTTGCTATCACTTGCAAAAAATGATGTTTACACTTTTCCACGATTTGCTCTTGGAATATCAGATATTGCTCATGCCATACGAAAGAATTTTAATGGTTCGGTTAAATTATATGATTTACAGTTAAATCTTAATATTGATGATTTTGTACGTTCTGTAAAAAATGAAAATGCAGACATTATTGGAATATCTATGACCTTTGGTTTGTTTGACGTACTTGAAAACGTTCTATATGCTTTACAAAAAGAAAATTTGAAATGCTTAGTAATCGTTGGAGGAAGTTTAACCGGTATAACTTTTAAAGAAATATTAGCGAAATATCCTGATGTAATTATTTCGCTTTCGGAAGGTGAAACTTTTTTCGTGAAGCTCATTGATTATTTTCAAAATAATTGTGAGTTGAAAGATATTCCGGCAATAGCTTTTGTAGATAACTCAACCGGCTCGATTATTCAAACTCCTTCTTGTGAATTTTCTAAAAATGCAGAACTTTCCATTCCTGAACTGGATTTATTAATACCTACAATCAAAGCAAAAGGTGTGTTTCAATTAGAAACAAGCAGAGGATGTTATAACGCTTGCTCATTTTGTCCAAGAAGACAAAAGGGAATTTGGCGCGGTTCCGCAAAAGATGTAGAAAAAGTAAAAACTTTAATAAATAATTTTTGCCGTTACCTGGAAAGATTAAATTACGATCCCGGCAAGTTTATTATATATGTAGTTGATGAAGAATTTGTTGGAGGCGAGAGTGAGTATTATCAAAACAGAGCAGTAGAAATAAGTAGTGTTTTTGCTGAAAATAATCTTAAATATGAAACTTCCTTTAGGATGAACACAATGTATAGCAACCAGGCAAACAAAGAGGCAACACTCAGAAAAATAAAAAATATGATAAAATTTAGAGATAATGGCTTGAATCGTGTATTAGTAGGTGTAGAGTCTGGCGTACAAAATGTTTTGGAAAGGTTTAATAAAAACATTACATCTGAAGAAAATACGACCGGAATACGCTTATTAACAGGGTTAGCTGTACCTACAAGGTTTACATATATTACTTTTGATCCCTTGATGAATTTTGATGAATTAAAAGAAACGTACTTTTTTCAAGGAAGAAAAGATTTAATCTTAAAAACTAATTATAAGAACGAACCTGAAAAACTTTTGTATGCTGTAAAAAACAAAGATGAGGTTTTAAAATTATCAAAGGGGATCCCATTTTACTACCAAATACCATATATGCTTGTATCAATTGAATGTTTGATAGGTTCAACTTACTTAAATATGGCAACCGAGCACGATTTGGCAACAAATAGAATTATTAAGGCGATTGGTAAGCAAGAAGTAAATTATGTAGATAAACGCATAGGTAAAATGAGCTATTATTCTCAGCTTTGGATAGATCGTAATTTCGCACTAGATTATTCTTTGAAAAGCTTATCTAAAATATATGTGGGCAAAGTTTCTCTAAACATTCGAGAACAAAGAGTTTTACTTAAACAGCATGCGTATAAACTTTTAGGTAAAATGCTTTACATAGTAGAGCAAAATAAAAAGTTTTTATCTGGCGAAAGTGCTGATAAAGTTGAATTCGTGGATAATTTAGCAAAGCAATATGACTCTATTGATTCGCTTGATAAAATATTTAAATGTCTTCTTGAACATCAATTTTCTTTACTTAAAGACGAGGTATATAAATTAAAATTCAATCTCCAGTCCAGTCTTTCTGAAAAAGATTATGAAAATATTTGTAAACAACTAAAAAGCTGGGCAAGCCAAAAAGAATGGTACTTGCTGCATAGTGTGTAAAAATAAAAAAGGAGAATGAAAATGAATCGGACAATAGTTATAACCGGTGGTAGTGACGGATTAGGTAAAAGTATAGCTCAAGCTTTTTCGTTAACGGATAATGTGTACATTTTAGCACCAAACGAGGAAAAGCTTAAAAAAATTTCAGAAGAGTTAGGTTGCAAATACCTGGTATGTGATGTTGCCGATACTTCTTCGTCTGAAAAAGCAATTGACCATATCTTAAGCAATAATGATAAAATTGATATTCTTATAAATAATGCTGGCTTGTGGATCCAAGGTGAAGTGGAAAATAATGACTTGGATTATATAAAACGTGTCATTGACGTAAATTTTTTTGGAATTATTAACTTATGTAACCTCATAATACCAAGTATGAAAAGGCAACGTGATGGACTGATAATAAATGTAAACTCATTGTCAGGATATTTTTTCAAAGCCAAAAGAACTGTATATAACTCGACAAAGTGGGCTGTTACAGGATTTACAGGTTCACTACGCTATGAATTAGAACCTTTTGGTGTAAGAGTTACTGATTTTCATCCGGGGCTTATGAAAACGAGTATGTTTGATAAGGCAAATGTTAATAAGGACACAGAACAAGGAATGGATACCGATTCAGTTGCAAAAGTTTTGAAACTTATATCCGACATTCCTAAAAATATTGTTATACCTGATATTGGTGTTATTAATAATATTTATTATAAAGGTGACTGCTAGTGCGAATTGTATCATGGAATGTAAACGGTTTCAGATCGTGCGTTAACAAAGGACTTTTTGATTTTATAAAATCCTCGGATGCAGATATTGTTTGTTTGCAAGAAATCAAAACTAACGATATAAATAACAGACCGGAAATTAATCAGTACTACCAATATTGGAACCCTTCACAAAGAAAAGGATACTCTGGAACCGCTGTGTTTTCTAAAAATCAAGCTAATTTTGTGGATATAGAATTTTTTGATAATGAGGGACGGATAATTGCATTAGATTATAACGATTTTTATTTAATAAATTGTTATTCGCCACAAGTTAGAAGAGATTTGTCAAGACTTGAATACAGAATAGATTTTGATAAAAAAATACAATCTTTTTTAAAGAAAATAAATGTAAATAAGCCTGTTATTCTGTGTGGAGATTTAAATGTTGCGCACAATGAAATTGACTTAAAAAATGCAAAAGCCAATGTTGGTCATGCAGGATTTACAAGTGAAGAGCGTAAAAATTTTTCTGAGCTGATTAGTTTGGGTTTTATTGATAGTTTTAGAAATTTGTACCCTGATAAAGAGGGATCATATACATGGTGGTCATATAGAAAAGGGGTAAGAGAAAAAAATGTAGGGTGGCGTATTGATTATATATTAGCATCGGAAATTTTAAAGGAACATATTAATGAAAGCACTATTTATAATAAAATATTAGGTAGCGATCATTGTCCTATTAGTATGGATATAAAGATTTAAAATTATTAGGAGCTGTTCAATTATGTTTTTGAAATCTATCGAATCAGAACACAACATTTTGTTTATATTTGAAACAAAAGATGGTTATAAAATCGAAGCCGTTTTAGCTAAAAAACCGGGATGCCTCTGCATATCAACACACGTTGGTTGTAAAATTGATTGTATATTTTGTGCTTCAAGCAAAAAAGGATGCATTAGAGCTTTAACGTTAGATGAATTGGTAGAACAAATAAATTGTGTATATGAAAAACAAGGAAAATTAAATGATGTCCACTTTGGCGGCATTGGAGAACCTGCTAATAACCTTAGTAATGTTTTTTCAGCCATGGAAAAAGTTAAAGATAAGGTTAACACTTTTTCTTTAACAACTTCAATTCCAAGTATAGAAAGCTTTAAAAAAATTGTAGAAGCAAACTTTTCCGGTATAGCTGTTTCAATGCATTCTGTGAACAATGACACGCGCAAACAAATAATGCCCAATGCTCTTCCGGCAACAAATGTTATTGACATACTCAAAAAAATGGTTAAAGAATATCCGGATCTAAGTCAAAAACTTACGATGGGTTACATAGTACTTAGCGGAATTAACGATTCGGATGAAGAAATTCGTGAATTTGTTAATCTTTCTAAAATGCTAAACTGTACATTGTTTCCTATGTATTACAACAAAATTGAAGAAAATAGTTTTCTGCGTACCGATGAAAAAAAATACTCTGAGATACTCGAACTATTAAAATCTGAAAATGTAAAATTTTCAAAAAGCTCTGGCTCCAGAAGAGATTCAATCGGAGGATGTGGAACACTGAGAGTTAATAGAGAGACAAAGGAATAAATTATAAAATATGGAAAAGTTCTTTAATTTGATTTATAGATTAAGGTTTGTTAAGAGGTGGGCAACTTCATTTAATGATAGGCAAGAAAGTGTGGCTGAGCACAGTTTTTCGGTCGCAGTAATAGCACACTTGCTCTCGTTAATAAATAATGAAATAAATGAATCATTCGTAAATGCAGAAACTGTTGCGGTGGAATCCTTGTATCATGATAGTTTTGAGTGTTATACTTCACATATTGTGTCACCGATAAAAAACAGTACTCCCGGATTTAAAAAATCTTATGAAGAATTGAAAGATTCGTACTCGATAAGATTGTTTTCTTCATTGCCCGGTATACTAAAAAACAAAATCGAAGATCCTAAAAACATAAAAGACGAAAAAATAATTGAAATTATGAATGCCGCTGATGCTATAGATGCTTATCTTTATTGCAAATTTCAAGTTAAGGTTGGAAATAATGATTACAAAAATAAATTGCAACTAATGGAAGAAAAAATACAAAAAGCCAAGAAAAAACATAACTATGTAAATTGGTTTTTTGAAAATTTGTGTGATTTCGAAGATTTGGAGATCAATTATTAAATTGGGGTTTTACTAAGAAATTTAGAAAATTTTTAATTTGGGTGGTATTTTCTATGGTAGTAAAGGGACTTTCTTCACTTGTTAATGCAGGAAAAGAAATCGAAATCAGAGCTCGACTGTTAAATAGAGAAGAATTAATATCTTATTTATTAAGTAATGGAATAATTCAAACATATGAAAATCACCAGATAGATACCTATTATGATAATCCTTCTTGCACATTTTTTTCTGACCCTGAGCATGTATACAAATGGCTAAGAACTAGGGTGGAAGGCGAAAGAATCACTTTAAATTTTAAACATTGGCTTCCCGAAGGTGAGCCACTTAGAACATATTGCGAAGAATATGAATTTGAACTTTCCGGTTTAAGCGATATGCCTTTGTTTCTTCCGAAACTTGGATTAAGTCCCCATGGATATCATCCCATTATTGTGGTTGATAAACTTAGAAAAAGCTTTATGCACAAAAATTGTGAAATTTCAATTGATATAGTTAAAAATTTGGGAGATTACATTGAAATTGAATACAAGGGAAATTCTAATGATATTGGTACAGTTCAAAGCTTATTGGGATCTATTTTAGAAGAAATAGGTGCCAATGTAGGTCAACTGGATCATAAAGGTTATGCGTATCATTTATTAAGGTTGAAATTTCAATAACAAAAAATCAGGAGATTTATTATGTTGATTTTAAAAAAATTTCATTCATAACTCTTCTCCTTTATAGTTAATGGTTTCTCATTCATAATTTTGAATATTATCCGTATCCTTTTCTCAAGCTTTTATTTTTCAAGAATAATCATAATTTGGTTTATGAATAAAATGACCATAAAACTTATTTATACCAACATATTTGGCTGCATTTTAAATTCTCCTTTAAAATTTATTTTTGAACGTAAAAAGGCACCTGATTTTTCAACTAGATGCCACCATTTGAAATTTTTTGGAATCTGTGCCATAATCTTAATTATAAATTGTTTTTGAGGCTAGATTTTATGTTTTTGCAAATTTGTAAACATTGCTGTCGGATGTAAGCCGCTTTTTTACCGAATTTGTTCATGTCCTTTATGGATACCCGCACCAGTGTATTTAAAGGAAGTGTAATTTTACGAGAGGATATTCTCAGTTCGACGGAAAGTTATCGCAATTGATAGGTTACAGGCTGTTAGGTTATTTTATAACGATTTTTACTTTGGGGATCTGTTACCCTTTGGCTTTTTGCATGGTGTATACTTGGGAAGCTAAGCACACTGTTATTGACGGGAAGAGGCTTAAGTTTGAAGGGACAGCTATGCAGTTATTCGGTTTGTGGTTAAAATAGTTATTTCTTACTTTGATAACCTTAGGGGTTTATAGTTTTTGGATTCAAATATCCTTTAAAAAATGGAAAATTAAGAACACACATTTTGAATAAACATAGCTTACAGCTTAACACCACATAAATTCCGAATTATATTTTATGTATTTTACAGCTGTACTCGTTATAAGGTGTTGCGTACAGAGTAATCAAAAATCAGATAAAATCATAAGTAATTTTATAATTATTTAAAAAATTTAAAATATAGGAGATTATAGTAATGAAAAAATTCAAAAAGCTTTTGGCATCAGTATTATTATCAGTTTGCGGTACAAGTATACCTGTGCTTGCAGCTCATGAGTCTACTTTTGTTATAATCAAACCGGATTGTGCAAAATATGATATCGAAACAAAAATAATGAGCATGATTAAAGCAAAGGGATATGAAATTTCAAAAACAAAGAGAATGATGTTAACAGAAGAAATGGTAAAAAAACATTATTCGCATCATGCAGATAAGCCTTTTTTTTCTGAAATATTAGAATACATGCTTTCGGGTGAAGTGGTTGCAATGGTTGTGACAGGTGAAAATGTAGTTAAAGGTATGCGTGATCTTGCAGGAGATGTGGGAGTTGAAGGAACAATCAGAGGGGAATATGGAAAAAATAAATGTGAAAACGGATTTCATAGGTCTGATTCTCTGACTGCTGCACAAGAGGAGATTAAAAGATTTTTTTAATAACGCAATATGAAAAGGCAACAAAATATTTGTTGCCTTTTCTGTGAGCGGATTTAATTGTTAATTAAATATTTTTAGCCATCATTAAAGCTTGAGACGCAGTAGGGCGATCCTTAGGATTTTCGGTTGTTAACGCTTTAACAAAGAGTAAAAAATCACGTTCCGCGTCGTCTTGAGCATCTCCTATATATTGACCGGATTGCAATTTAGAAAGCGGCGTTTGCATTGCTTGAACAGCTTGTTCTTTTCCTTGCTTTCGAGATAAGTACATCTGGAAAAGCGATGCGCCTAAAGCATAAATGTCGATTTTTTTAATTTGATCCCTATCGAGTTTAATTTTTTAACTTGTTCAGGTGCTTTATACCAGTCTGTTACTTTCCATATGACATTTTCGGTGTTATCGGAACCGTCACGACCAACTGTAGCATCTAAAAGCCCAAAATCCCCCAGCTGAAAAATATCTTTACCTTTTGCGCCTGCTGCTCTAAAAATATTATGTGGCTTTATGTCAAGATGCACTCTGCCTTGGCTATGAAGTACTACCAGAGCTTTTAAAATATTTTTTGCTACTTTTTTAAGTTCCTCAATGTTAACGGATTTATCCTCTGACTCTACGAATGTATCCCACATATCTCCTTTAATCAACGGTGCTTCGAACACAGCATATTGAAAATCAGAATTGGAACAAGCACCTTTTGAAACGGGTCTATTAAAGTATTTGAAGTAATGTTTGGCTCTCTTGGCAACAGACGGGTTAATTTTAAAAAAACTATCTTTATATTTTTCCCAGTTAATAGGTTTCATTTTTTCTAATTGATCTGATGTACCTATTTCTGTGTTTAAGGCTTCTACATCATAATCATCGTCACTATTAGCCATCACAACTTTAGCAGCTACAAGCTCATTGCTTTTGTTGTTGCATTTGAATACAGTATTATAAGAACCTTGACCTAAAAATTTTAAATTTTTGTAGCCTAATTCATTTAGAACACGCAATGTTAAGAACCTTCTCATTAGCGGTGTTAGCTTTGGGCTCATTTAAATTAACCTCCCTCATTTTAATAGCGACATATGTAATTATATACCAAAAAATAAAAAATTCAATTATAATTTTGTTAAAAACCAAAAAACACTTGAGGGGTGCGTTCTTAAGTTATAAATTAGGTCAAGCGATCTAAAAACTTTAGAGTAATTTCAAAAATATAGAGTCGAATTTAAGTTGTTTTTAGTATATAACTTTCCTTGTATAGTTTATAAAAAAATATTAAAATATATTGACAAGGCAATAATGTGATCAGTTAAAAGCGTTAATACGCCGCATAAATGCTGATTAACACCTTAGTTTGTTCAGGAATCTTATAAATATCCTAACTATAATGTAAATTTTTGATTTTTTACTGTTTAATGATTTGTCACGAAGAAAGGGAGTAAATTTATGAAAAAATCAATCGCATGCATTTTTCTGGCATCTGAAATTTTATCCGGGATTTTGATGTTTGCTTCGGACGCTATCGCTCAGAAACCTGTTGCTTCTCAAAGCAGCGTTTCATCGTCGGAAAAGAATTCAAAATCTATATTAAGCGAGGAAGAAAGCAAAAGTATCCTTGATTTGGCCAATAATCTTGAATTACCCTGCGAAGAATTACAATCGGTTTTATCATTTAAAGCGAAAGACAAAAATTGTTCTCTGGTTCCGATTTGTGACTCAAAAGCTCATAAAGACTGCTTCATCAGAATATTTGCAAAATCGGATTCCGATTACATGAAATATTACGGAGATGGTAAAATCAAAACAGTTGAGTGTATCGAAAACTGGTTCTCCAGATCTTTGTCCAATTTAAAACAAAAGTTTCCAAAATCTATAACTCTTTTAATAAATGTTGAAGGTGAAACCATTGGTCGAATAGGCACTGGACCGCTTCATGGCGATAATAACGCAGATCCGGAAATAGGATACGCTTTGGAGGAATCATATTCCGGACAAGGCATTATGAGCCAAGCTGTTAAAGCCGCTCTTGATTTTTTGCAGTATCTTAAAAACAATTCAGCTCAAAATTACAAATTTACGCGAATTCGTGCAACTGCTAAAATCAAAAATATTCCTTCTAACGCCATATTAGAATCCAGAGGATTCAAAAAAAGCAAGTCAAAAACCGGCCATGGTAACAGCCTTCGAAATAAATACTTCTATTACTTCAAATAAAAACAAGCCTTGTGAATTCGCTCACAAGGCTTGTTATCTACATCTTTAATTGATTTTAAATCTCCATAACTTGTTTTTGTATTCTTCGGTCGCGTAATCAATCCCTATCCGAGGTGATGCTGTAAAACTGTGAACTAATTCATTGTCTTCAATCCATATCTTATCAGAAGTGATTAAGTTTTCTTCGTTTAAATTTTTATCTATTCTAAGATATTTGCTTAATTTCCCCGGGCCATCATGATTTTCGATGCCTCGAATCAGAACCGCTTGCGGTATGTCTTTTGTTCCCGTAACTATATTTAACATATAGTGTATTCCGTAGCATAAATACACATAGACTTTTCCGCCACGCTCATAAAGAGTCTTTGTTCGGCTTGTCTTGCCTTTTGAAGCATGGCATGCAGTGTCTTCTTCTCCCATATAACATTCTGTTTCTGTTATTTTCGTTTTCACTGTTTTATTATCAATTTTTCTGCATAAAATTTTCCCCAGTAATAAAGGTGCTGCTGTTAAAGCGTCAAGATCATAAAAATTTTGTTCGATTCTCTTCATATTTTTACCTGCTTTTGAATAAACAGGCATCACATTTAAGTGGTGCCTGTTTATAAATTTATAAATAATTTTTATACATATTTTTGAGGGTTTTGAGCTGCTCCGTTTACTCTGACTTCAAAGTGCAAGTGATTGCCGGTTGAATCTCCTGTTGAACCCACAGTGCCTATCTTTTGCCCTTTTTTAACTTTTTGGTTCTGGGATACATGAAGTTTTTGACAATGACCATATAAAGTTTGTTTTCCGTTTCCATGATCTATTATTATGTGATTTCCATATCCGCTTTTGTTATAGCCTGCATATTTTATGGTTCCGCTTTCGGAAGCTAATATCTCTTTTCCTCCGACTCCCGAACATGCGATATCTATTCCCTGATGGAAAGATCCGCCTCTTTTGCCGTAAGGGCTTGTGATTTTTTTGGTAAACGGAACTGGCCAATTCAGTTCACTTTTATTTTCTTTTTCGGAAGGCTTATTTTTTGTTCCCACAATAATTTTTCTTGCTGTTGATTCTTCAATGATTCGGTGGTCTAATTCTTCGCGTTTGACTTCAATTCCGTTTTCAACCTCTATTTTGTATTTAAGCGTTTCTTTTCCGTCTTTGCCTTCCTGAGTTAAGTTTTCCCATGAAACATCTTGCGAAGGGTTTTCGGTTTTTTCGGTTGAATAAGGTATTTCCTTTTCTTCGGATTCCACTTTAAATGTTTTTACTTTTAATATTTTTTCTACAGTTTTTATAATTAATTTATCATCCACAAAAACTGATTCGTCTTTAACGTTGTTGGAGGAGAGCAATTCTTCCGGAGTTATTCCGAATTTTTCTGATATTGACGTTATGGTGTCGTCTTCTTTTACGATATATTCTGTAACGGTTTCCATGCCGTTTACCAGAATCTTTTTGATTTCATCTTTGTTTTTTATTTCTTCGGGAGAAAATATTCCGTTTACTACTTCGACTTTTTCGGAAAACTCAACTTCAAGCTCGGGATTTTGAGATTTTTTTTCATCAAGAATTTCTGCTAATATGGTTTTTATTTCAGATTCGTTTTTGCCTACAGCTATTAATTTGTTGTCTATATAAATTCCAAATCCTTCGGTTATAACTTCCTGAGATTTTTCTATTATTTTGTTTTTTACTTCGTGAGGAGATTCACAGCATTCCTTTTTGCTTACCGGAGTTATTTTTATTTGAGCCGCTGTGTTCTCTACTTTTGATTTGTCGTTTGAATTTAACTGGTCGAGTATCATGTGGTTCGCTTTCTCGTATACTTCTTCGTTAGGGACGGTTGCTATTTTTTGACCGTTATATTCAAGAGCCAAGCCATAGTTTTGGTTATTCCAATAAAAAACAGTCGCGCAAAATAAAGCTATTGCGGAAAGGGGGAACATGCTGTTTTTCACTAATTTTTTCTTAATATTCATCTTGTTTTTATATGATTTTATTTTCTGTTTTGGCGCACAAAAAACCATGGGATACAACTGCCTCCTCAAAAAATTCCGAATATCATTTTTAATTTATTTTTTAAAAATTCTCAAAGTATTAATTTAATAATACGTGAATTTTATCTTCTTAAAATTATTGTAACAAAAAATTACAACAATGCAATAAAATCCTTTCAAATTTGTAACGTAGCACATTGTTGTGTTAAAAAAACAATTATTTATGTTAAAGTTGCACATCTAAATATTTGGTTGAAAGATATATTCCAAAAGTGGTATAATAACCGTTACATGTTGATTTTTCAAGCTAAGGCTGATTATCGGCAAAACAGCAACACAAGAAAGGATCGGCAATTTATGATTTGTGAGAATGAATACCGCACCGAGCTTTGCGGGAAGGTGACAGAAGATATTATCGGCAAAAAAATCAGGGTTGCGGGATGGGTAGAAAATATCAGGGATCACGGTGGTATAACCTTTTTAGACGTTCGTGACCACTACGGAAACATACAAATTGTTTTAAATGATTCGCAAATGCTTAAAAGTATATCTAAAGAAAGCGTGATTTCCGCTTACGGTGAGGTTGTCAGAAGATCTGAAGAAAATATAAACACTAAGCTAAAAACAGGGCTTATAGAAATAAAGTGCGAGGAACTCAAAATTCTGAGTAAGTCTCGTTTGCTTTTGCCATTTGAAATCACAAGCTCAACCGACACAAAAGAAGAGCTGCGCCTTAAATATCGTTTTTTGGATCTGAGAAATAAAGATGTTCATAATAAAATTCAGCTTAGGTCGGAAATAATTCACTTTTTGAGAAATAAAATGCATGATTTGGGTTTCACCGAGGTTCAAACCCCTATACTTTCGGCTTCTTCACCTGAAGGCGCAAGAGATTATCTTATACCAAGCCGTAAACATGCCGGCAAATTTTATGCTCTTCCTCAAGCACCGCAGATATTCAAACAGCTTTTAATGGTTTCGGGATTTGATAAATATTTTCAAATCGCGCCATGCTTCCGCGACGAAGATTCTCGCGCTGATCGTTCACCCGGTGAATTTTATCAGCTTGACTATGAAATTTCATTCGCGACTCAGGAAGATGTGTTTAATTTAAGCGAAGATGTAATATACGATACTTTCACCAAATTTTCAAACAAAGAAGTGTCCGCAAAACCTTTCAGACGTATATCTTATGCCGAATCTATGCTTACCTACGGAACAGATAAACCCGATCTTAGAAATCCTCTTAAAATAATCGATATAAGCGATGTGTTTGAAGGTTCGGGCTTTGCGGCGTTTGAAGGCAAAACCATAAGGTCTGTAACTGTTCCGGATTGTGCATCTCAGCCAAGGAAATTTTTTGATAAAATGCAGGACTACGCAATCGAAATCGGCATGAAGGGTCTCGGATATATTAAAGTTACCGAAACCGGTGAATTCGCCGGCCCCATAAATAAATTTATCCCTGATGATAAAAGAGAAGATTTGATTAATCGTGCTGAAATCAAGCCCGGATGCGTTGTGTATTTCATAGCCGATACAGCGCAGACTGCACCTAAATTTGCAGGTCAAATTCGAACCGAGCTTGCCAAAAGGCTTGAACTCATTGATGAAAGCAAATTTGAATTTTGTTTTATAGTTGACTTTCCAATGTACGAAATGGATGAAGAAACAGGTAAAATTATTTTCACGCATAATCCGTTTTCAATGCCTCAAGGCGGGATGGACGCTCTTGTTAATAAAAATCCGCTTGATATTCTTGCTTATCAGTATGACCTGGTTTGCAACGGAATCGAGCTTTCTTCCGGAGCGGTTCGTAATCATGACCCCGAAATAATGGTCAAAGCTTTCGAAATTGCAGGTTATACGGAAGAAACCATAAAAGAAAAATTCGGCGCTCTTTACAATGCCTTTAAATTCGGTGCTCCTCCACACGCTGGCATGGCACCCGGAGTTGACCGCATGATAATGCTTTTGACCAATGAAGAAAACATCCGCGAAATAATAGCGTTTCCAATGAACAGCAATGCTCAGGATGTTATGCTCGGTTCTCCGAACGAAGTTTCTGAAGCTCAGCTTCGAGATGTTCATATAAAAATAAGAGGTTAACGGGAGGAATTTTATGCTTAGCCGCGACGAAATGCTTAATATCGCCAATCTTTCAAAGCTTTATTTAAGCGAAGAAGAGCTGGAAAAAGCTTCAAAAGAAATGGACGGCATAATAAATTTTGTGAATCAAATTGACAGCTTGAAGTCATGCAGTGAAGAAATCAGCAATATCAACGGGCTTTCCAATGCATTTCGTGAAGATGAAGTTATTGCTCCGCTTTCCAGAAAAGAAATACTCAAAAATGTTGATGGCGGTAAGGATGGTTTCTTTTACGTAAAGAAATTTTCATAACAAAAACTATTTTGAAAGCTTTAAAAGCTTTTACTTTACAGGAGGTTTTAAGGTAAATGAAATCCAGCGCAAGAGGGGCAATACGCCAAATTAATAAAATGCTTTCAAGCAAGGAAATATCATGCACCGAGCTCACGCAAAAATATCTTGACGAAATAGAAAAAAGTGACCTTAACGCTTATGTTACGGTTTGCCCCGATGAAGCTCGTAAAGCCGCAAGTAAAGTTGATGAAAAAATAAAATCCGGCGAAAAGCTTTCCGATTTGGAAGGCGTTCCCATGACGCTTAAAGACAATATATTAACAAAAGGTATCGAAACAACATGTTGCTCTAAAATTTTAAAAGGATATTTACCTGTTTATAACGCAACTGTGTGGGAAACTCTTGAAAACAGCGGGGCTGTTCTTCTAGGTAAAACCAATATGGATGAATTTGCCATGGGTTCATCGTGTGAAAATTCATGCATAGGCGGAGCAAAAAATCCACATAACAAGGAATATGTTACAGGAGGAAGTTCAGGTGGGGTTGCATCTGCTGTAAGCGGAAACATTGCGGCTTACGGTCTTGGCTCGGATACAGGTGGTTCGGTTCGCCAGCCTGCAAGTTTTTGCGGCGTGGTTGGTCTTAAACCTACGTACGGAGCGGTTTCAAGATATGGTCTTATCGCTTATGCTTCCAGTTTTGATCAAATTGGTCCGATAGCTCAAACAACAGAAGATGCCGCCATAATATTTGATGCAATCGCAAAATACGATCACCGCGATTCTACATCTGTTCAGAAAAAGCAAACAACCACCTATGATAGCCTTAAAAATGACATAAAAGGTCTTAAAATCGGCATACCGAAAGAATATTATGACGGAATCGACGGTGAAGTGAAAACTTGCCTTGAAAACGCAATGAAAGACTATGAATCCATGAGGGCGGTTGTTGAGTATTTTGATCTTCCCGAAGTTAAATATGCACTTCCTGTTTACTATATTTTGGCTTGCGCAGAGGCGTCATCAAATCTGGCTCGGTTCGATGGTGTGCGTTATGGCTACCGTGCTCCGCATTATAAAGATATCAACGAGATGATATGCAAAACTCGCAGCGAAGGTTTCGGCGCGGAAGTTAAACGCAGGATACTCCTCGGAAATTACGTCTTAAGCTCAGGATATTACGATGCTTATTATAAAAAAGCGCAAAATTTAAGGGCTATTATAATAAATGCCTTTAAAAAAGCTTTTGAAAAATATGATATACTCTTAACTCCAACTTCACCTATAGCGGCGTTTCTATCCAACAAAGCTTACAATAGCCCGCCTGAAGAAATTTATCTTGCGGATATATGTACCGTTCCTATTAATATTGCGGGGATTCCGGCGGTGTCGGTACCGTGCGGATTTGATTCCAAAAATCTTCCGGTTGGAATGCAGATAATAGGTCCGAAATTCAGCGAGGCAAAAATTCTAAATGCCGCACATCAGTATGAGGTATTTACAAACTATAAAAACAATAAAAATGTTGATACGGGGGTAAAACTATGAGCTACGAACTTGTAATCGGGCTTGAAACTCATGTTGAACTTCTTACCAAAACTAAAATTTTTTGCGGATGCCCCAATGTTTTCGGTGCAGAGCCAAACACAAATTGCTGCCCGATTTGCATAGGACTTCCGGGGACACTTCCGAAACTTAACAGAGAAGTTGTGAATTTTGCAATTAAAGCCGGAAAGGCTCTTAACTGCGAGATAAATCTTCGCTCTAAAATGGACAGAAAAAACTATGTTTATCCCGACCTTTCGAAGGCTTATCAGATTTCACAGTATGATTTGCCAATATGCAAAAGCGGATACGTTGAGCTTTCAAGCGGTAAAAAAATCAGAATAAACCGTATTCATATGGAAGAAGACGCGGGAAAACTCGTTCATAAAGCGGGCGACGTCTATGTTGACTATAACCGCGGCGGTGTTCCGCTTTTGGAAATTGTTACCGAACCTGATATATCATCTTCGGCGGAAGCGCGTGAATATGTGGAAAAACTACAGATGGCACTTAGATATATAGGGGTTTCAGATTGCAAAATGCAGGAAGGTTCAATGCGCTGTGACGTAAATGTTTCGATTCGTCCCAAAGGCTCAGACATTTTTGGCACAAGAACAGAAATAAAAAATATGAATTCCATAACTTTTATGACCAAAGCCATTGAACACGAATACAAAAGGCATGTAGAGGTTATTGAAAGCGGCGGTAAAATCATACAGGAAACCTTGCGCTACATCGAGGAAACAGGTGCAACCGAAAGCATGCGAGGAAAAGAAGACGCTCAAGATTACAGATATTTCGGTGATCCTGATTTGGTCGACATCGTGGTAGATGAACCCGAGGTTGAAATGATCAAAAACTCACTTCCAGAACTCCCGGAAAATCGGTTAAAAAGATATATAAATGAGCTGGGAATTGCTGAAAACGATGCATTGTTAATTGTAAAATACAAAAATGTATCGGATTTTTTCGAAAGTTCTGTAAAAGGTCTTAAAAACCTAAAAATAATTTCGAATTTTATAGTGGGTCAAATTTTTAGGGATATTGAAACCGAGGCGCAGCGTGAAAAATTCGAGATAGCTATAACCCCGCAGCAACTAAGTGAACTTGCACTTTTAATTGAAAGTGATAAAATAAATATGAATTTGGCAAAAAAAGCTCTTTCAAAAATGCTGGAAACCGGAAAAGGCGTAAAAGAGTTTATATCGGAAAGCGATATGCAGTCAATTTCAACAGAGGAAATCGAAAAATTGTGCAAAGAAGCTATAAGAGAAAACCCCGGCGCCGTTAAAGATTACCTCGGCGGGAAAGAAAAAGCTCTTAAGTCAATTTTGGGTTTTGTTATGAAGCAAACTCGCGGTAGGGGAAATGCTCAGCTTATAGAACAGAAGCTTGTTGATTTAATTAAAAACGTTATTTGATATAAAATTTAATTTGTATGTTGCTATTGCAAGTGTCTTTGTATTAAGATATACTTTTATGCATCTTGACGTATAGTTTAGATAGTTTGTATGTAGGTATGGCATATCGCTTTATCTTGTTTATGGGAGGGAAATTATGATACCAGCGGGAGATTTCAGAAACGGATCTACTTTTG
>CAZSYK010000006.1:0-24575 GCA_964610685.1 uncultured Eubacteriales bacterium | reverse complement strand
CGGAAACGTAATGCAGATTGTGGAGTTCCAGCATGTAAAACCGGGTAAGGGAGCTGCTTTTGTAAGAACAAAACTAAAAAATGTTATAACCGGAGCCGTGACCGAACGTACATTTAATCCGAGTGATAAATATCAAGAAGCATTTATCGAAAGAAGAGAAATGCAGTATTTGTATAACGATGGGGATCTTTATTACTTTATGGATAACGAAACATACGAACAAATACCTATAAATTCCTCTGTTCTTGGCGATAATTTTAAATTTGTTAAAGAAAATATGGTATGCAAGGTGCTTTCTTATAAATCCAATGTATTCGGTGTAGAGCCTCCGCTTTTTGTGGAGCTTTTGATCACTCAAACCGATGCGGGATTTAAAGGCGACACAGCTACTAATGCGACCAAACCGGCTGTTTTGGAAACCGGAGCCGAAATAAGAGTCCCTCTTTTTATAGAAGAAGGGGATATGATAAGAATTGATACCAGAACAGGTGAATATATTGAGCGTGCTTAAAAATAATAACTATAGATAACTAAAAATAAATCAGGAGGAGTAATTAAGATGAATATTAAAGAAAAGGCAGCGTATGTAAAGGGATTGCTTTCGGGGTTAGACTTGGACAATAACAAAAAAGAAACGAAACTTTTAAAAGCTATGGTAGATCTTATGGAAGACATTGCTTTATCATTAGAAAATCTTGAAGAAGACGTAGATGACATCTGCGATCAACTTGATGTTTTAGATGAGGATTTAGCAGAAGTCGAAGATGAGATTTATGATGATGATTGCGATTGTGATTGCGAAGATGAATGTGATTGCGGTTGTCACGGAAACGAAAATTTTTATGAAGTGGTTTGCCCATCTTGCGATGAGAAAATTTGCTTAGCGGAAGAAACTCTTCTCGATGACGAAATGAACTGCCCACGCTGCGGAGAACTTTTGGAATTTGATTTAAGTGATTTAGATGGTTGCAATTGCGGCTGCGAGCCTGAATGCGATTGCGAATGCCACTGCGACGATGATAAATAATTAAATTTTCATATAAAGATAATTTACGTCCACATCGGCATAATAATTTATATTTTAATAATTTATGCGCAACTGGAATTTTTAAGTTGCGCAAATTATTTGTATAGTATAGATTATATGTGGGAAAGGATTTTTGAAATGAAAACATTTTTGAAAACATGTAGATTCAACTTGCTTTTAACTGTTATTCTGATTTTATTTACAGGGTGTTCTAATAATTCATCCTCAAATAAAAACAAGTTAAAAGTCGGAATGGAATGTTCCTATGCACCATTTAATTGGATTCAGCCCACAAACAAACATGGTTCCGTAAAGATTTCCGGTGGGTGGTATGCGTGTGGTTATGATGTATACATGGCCAAAAGGATAGCTAAAAAGATGGACAAGGAGCTTGAAATAGTTAAAATCGACTGGGACGGATTACTCCCTGCCCTTACGTCGGGAAAGATAGATGCTATAATTGCCGGTATGTCTGCTACAACGGAAAGAAAACAAGCTATAGATTTTACTGATAATTACTATACTTCCAATATAGTTGTGGTGATCAAAAAAGACAGCCCGTATGCATCAGCCAAAAGTATTAATGATTTTAAAGGTGCCCGAATTACAGGACAACTAAGCACGGTACACTATACGCTTATTGATCAGATGCCCGGAGTAGACAAGCAGGTTCCGCTGGAAGATTTTTCGTCCATGGTTTCAGCGGTAAATGCAGGAAAATTAGACGGATATATAAGCGAAAAACCCGCGGCACTCACGGCTGTTTATACCAACCCCAAACTTACATATATAGATTTTGAGGAAGGTAAAGGATTTAAATATTCTCAGGATGAGGTTGCTATAGCAATAGGCGTAAAAAAGGGCAACGACTTGAAAAATCAAATAAATTCTGTATTATCTACAATAGATGAAAAAACAAAAAATGAGCTTATGGATGAAGCGGTAAAAAATCAACCTGCTGCAGGCATTTAAGAGATAATTAACTGAAAACAACCATTATGGAGGTGTAAAAACAAAATTTATGGATAAAACATTTTTAGAGTGGATAATATATATACTTAATCATTATGGAAGCTGGTTTTTAAAAGGAACTGTTGTGACTCTTCTCATCGCACTCTTGGGCACGGTCATAGGTTTTTTGATAGGCTTGGGTCTGGGCTCTGTAAAGACCATACCGCTTTCACGAAGTAAATTTAAGAGATTTTTAATGAATATTGTTAACGCTGCCATTACATGCTACGTTGAAATTTTCCGCGGTACTCCGATGATGGTACAAGCTATAGTCCTTTATTTTGGTATGCAAGAGTTTATGGGAATTAATTTTAGCCCAACGGTTGCCGGAATAATAATAGTTTCCATAAATACCGGAGCATATATGGTTGAGGTCGTGCGCGGAGGTATTGAAAGCATTGATTCCGGGCAGATAGAGGCCGCTAAATCTATTGGCATGACTCATGGACAAGCAATGATCCATGTAATTTTGCCTCAAACTATTCGTAACATACTTCCGGCTACCGGAAATGAATTTATAATAAACATTAAAGACACTTCAGTTTTAAATGTTATTTCGGTAACGGAGCTTTTCTTTGTGACAAAATCAATAAAAGGCGCTATTTTCCGCACGTATGAAACATTTATTGTTGCAGCGATAATATATTTTATTTTGACCTTAACAGTCACAAGAATTTTAAAAGCACTGGAGAAACGTATGGATGGACCTGTGGAATTTGTTCATGCTTCTTCAACTATGCCGATTCTTTTTGTGAAAAAGTCGGGTGATATGTAAAATGGAAAAAAATATTGTTAAAATAATCGATCTTAAAAAATCATTTGGTGGCAGCAATGTTCTTAACGGTATAGATTTCAGCATAAACAAAGGCGAAGTTTCTTGCATTATAGGCCCGTCGGGATCGGGAAAATCCACTTTTTTAAGGTGCATTAATTTGCTTGAATATCCAACGTCCGGTGAAATACTTTATAAAGGCGTAAACGTTTTGGATGACAATTATAATGTTGATTTATATCGTTCCAAAGTCGGAATGGTTTTTCAGCAGTTTAATCTTTTTAATAATTTAAATGTTCTTGAAAATTGTACTGTCGGGCAGATGAAAGTTCTTAAAAAAAGCTTCGAGGAAGCCAAAGAAAATGCTATTAACTTTCTGGATAAAGTTCAGATGTCAAAATTTATAGATGCTAAACCCAAGCAGTTGTCGGGTGGTCAAAAGCAAAGAGTGGCTATAGCTCGTGCTTTGGCGATGAATCCCGAAGTGCTGTTGTTTGATGAACCCACCTCTGCGCTTGACCCCGAAACAGTAGGCGAAGTGCTTAAGGTGATGAAAGACCTTACAAAAATTGATATGACAATGATAATCGTAACGCATGAAATGGCTTTTGCGAAAGAAGTTTCTGATAGAATCGTATTTATGGATGAAGGCACTATCTGCGAAGAAGGACCACCCGAACAAATACTTGTGAATCCTCAGAACGAACGCACTAAAAATTTCCTGTTTAGATTTATTGTAGGGGAATCCGGATAAACTTACCACAAATAAAACCTGATGTTTTTCATGACATCAGGTTTTGTTATGCTTTATTAACGCCGGTTATTCCGCCGACAGCCCCGCATAAAAGCATCGTGAAAAGTCTTATTACGGTAAGCATTGTCACTGAATTTCGCGCAACAATAAAGCCGCCGAGAAAAAATAATATAAACATAAGAAAACCACATGCTATGCCGTAAACCAACCCTTTTTCACGAGATGTTTTCCCCGAGACATACCCTCCGATAAAAGCGCCTATGCCTGTCAGGATTATCATTAAAGATCCGGTGAAATCGCTGGGCATATTTCCGCTTTTGGTTATTAAAAATGTGGCTAAAAACAGTAGTGTCACACAACTTATGGCTCCACAAAACATACCGATAATCAAAGGTTTGGCCGGAATATTTCGATGATTTTTTTGAGAATGAAGGTTAGACATTTTATACTCCCCTTTTTTTGATATCAGTTACGAATTATTATTCAAAAAAAGATTGTTTTATTCTTGTGTGAGTGCAATAAAAATCACCGAGCTAAATTAAAGCTACGGCGATTTTTATTTTTAAACGTTTGTTTTTATTGTTGTTTTGCGTTTTCAACGCTGGCAACGGCCCATTTTTTAATTCTTATTTTATCGGAAGCAGATTCTATAACCAAAGAATCGGAATCGCTTTTTACGCTTACAACTCTTCCTGATATTCCGCCTATGGTTGTTATTTCATCTCCGATTTCAATAGACTTGCGCATTTCTTCCTCTTGTTTTTTTCTTTTTTGCTGCGGTCGAAACAGTAAAAGGTACATTCCTCCGATTACAACGACATATATCAATAAGGTGCTGATCAGTTGTCCGGATATGCCCATATTTGCTAAAAGATTCTGCATAAAATTAAATCCCCCGAATTTTTATATTATTAAAATTGCTTACAAAATTATATCACACGAAGCATAATATATCAACAAGATTAAGAGGTTTATATTTTTAGTTAAGCTAAGAGAAAAGAGCACATAATAGAAAAATTCAAATTATTTTAGAATTTTTGTGGCGTGGTATTGTAATAATGAGTTTTGCGTGATATAATTATAATCTATATGAGTAAATATGGAGTTTTACATAACCAGCGAGGTGAAAACAATGAGAAAAGATATACATCCTGCCTATTCAGATACGGAAATCAAATGTGCTTGTGGAAACGTTGTCAAAACCAAATCCACAAAACAAAATTTATCGGTAGAAGTTTGCTCCAAGTGTCATCCTTTCTATACAGGTAAACAAAGATTTATTGGTATTGACGGACGTGTTGAGAAATTCAAAAAGCGTTTGGGTGCTGCTCAGGCAAGAGGTTAGTTTTTATTATAAATTAAACGCAAAACGGTAGGCGGCGCAATTTTTGCGTTGCCTATTATGTCAGTGTGGTGAATATTTTG
This sequence comes from uncultured Eubacteriales bacterium, assembly GCA_964610685.1. Taxonomy (GTDB): domain Bacteria; phylum Bacillota; class Clostridia; order Oscillospirales; family Acutalibacteraceae; genus UMGS1491. The sequence continues at coordinate 19,586 of CAZSYK010000006.1, read as the reverse complement.
CCTGGGTATAAAACCATAGAAAATAATGGATTTTACGAAGAAACCGAAAAGCGATCTAAATTTATTTCCTATAGTTTTCCGGTTAATTCGCAGTCACAGATTCAAAAGCACCTGAAAGAGGTAAAATCAAAACATTGGGATGCTCGGCATCATGTATATGCATACTCGCTTGCAGAGGATTTTTCGGAAAAATACTCTGACGATGGAGAACCATCAGGAACCGCCGGACTTCCTATTATAAATGTAATTAAAAGTTTGGGTTTGTATAACGTTTTGGTTGTAGTAGTGAGATATTTCGGAGGAATACTTCTGGGAACCGGCGGACTTAGAAAAATGTATGGTTCGGGTGCTAAAGAAGCTCTTTTAAATGCCGGGATTGTGGAAGCGAACCTTTGCACTGAAATAAGTCTTGGTGTGGATTATAAGGAATACGGCAAAATATTAGCAATTGTTACAGAACATAAATCAAAAATAATAAGCATGAATTATTTAAATGATATTAATCTGAATTTTTATATAAAGAAAAGTGACCTGGAAGTTATTACAAAGAAAATATCAGATATATTAAAAGGGAACGAAAAAATCAAAATTGTAGGTGAAAGTTACCAAATTGTTTAGGTGGTGATGATTCGGGATTATGAATATACGTCAGGAAACAGAGCAGCAGGAAATTGACACACTAAGCTCATGGGCATCGCTTTCAAAAAATTCATCAGGAAGAAAAATTCCTGAAGAGCCTTGCGAAATAAGAACAGAATACCAAAGAGACAGGGACAGGATAATACATTCTAAATCGTTCAGAAGGCTTAAGCATAAAACTCAGGTTTTTATATCACCTAAAGGCGATCATTACAGAACAAGGCTTACCCACACTTTGGAGGTTTCGCAAATATCCCGCACTGTTGCGAGAGCTCTTAAGCTTAACGAAGATTTAACCGAAGCCATAGCATTGGGTCACGATTTGGGTCATACTCCATTTGGTCACGCCGGAGAAAGTGCGTTAAATAATTTGAGTTCATCAGGGTTCAAGCATTATAAACAAGGAGTCAGAGTGCTTTCCAAACTTGAAAAAGAGGGCAAAGGACTCAATTTGACAAACGAAGTTTTAAACGGAGTGCTTTGCCACACAAAGGGAGAACAAGCTTTTACGGCAGAAGGAAGAATTGTCCGCATTTGCGATAAAGTCGCGTATGTTAATCACGACATAGAAGATGCCGTTCGTGCCGGAATTTTAACAGCTGATAAAATCCCTTCTGAATTTATAAATGCGTTCGGAGACAGATATTCTCAAAGGATCAACACAATGGTAATGTCTTTGGTTAAAAACAGTGCCGAAGGCAATATTAAAATGAGTTGTGATTTGGAAAATATATTTAATGAAATTCATAATTTTATGTACTGTGAAGTCTACATTAACAAAAGATCTTTTTCAGAAGATCGAAAAGTGCCTTTTATAATAGAATCTCTTTATAATCATTTTAAGAATAATTACCGCGCAATGCCACATCACTTGCAAGCCATAGCGGACGAAGAAGGCATCGAAAGGGCAGTTTGTGATTATATAGCAGGCATGAGCGATCAGTTTGCAATAAGTATTTTTAAGGAAATTTTCATTCCAAAATCGGTTAAGATATTTTAGTTTTAAACTAACATTGTAAATGGGGGTGAGAATGAGTGATACTTTCGGATGAATTTATGTCGGAACTTAAAGCACGAAGCGATATAGGAGAAATAGCGGGAGAGTACATAGATCTTCAGCGTAAGGGAAAAAACCTTATGGGTTTGTGTCCGTTTCACTCAGAACGCACGCCTTCTTTTTGCGTTTATCCTCACAATGGTTCTTTTTACTGTTTCGGTTGTGGTGCGGGTGGCGATGTTATTACATTTTTAAGATTAGTAGAGCACTACGATTACGTTGAAGCGGTGAAAATTCTTTCTCAACGAGCGGGTATGGATTTTGAAATCAGCGAAGAAGATAATATCGCACACAACAAAAAGTTGTTAATGTATGAAATAAACAGAGAAGCAGCAAAATTTTATCACCGAGATCTTTTTAGTCCGCTTGGCAAAGAGGCATTTAACTATCTTGAAAAACGCGGTATAGCTGTTTCTTCAATAAAACATTTTGGACTTGGTTACTCTCCTTCCCAAGGTTATGCCCTGGTGGACTATTTGAAAAAAAAGGGTTATAATGTAGAAGATATAATATTATCTAATTTGGCATTTAGATCAAGAAATTTAAAGGAAACCGACAGATTTCGCAACCGCTTGATGTTTCCGATAATAGATGTCAGGGGGAATGTCATAGCTTTTGGCGCGAGGACTATGGGGAATGATAACCCAAAATACATAAACACATCCGATACCCCGGTTTTTAAAAAAAGCACAAATCTTTTTGCACTTAATTTCGCGAAAAAATCCGGCGAAAACAAACTTATTCTTACAGAAGGCTACATGGATGTAGTTTCTCTTCATCAGGCGGGTTTCACTAACGCCGTGGCAGGGCTTGGGACAGCATTGACTCCAAACCAAGTTAAATTGTTGGCACGATATACCGATGAGGTTCTTATATCTTACGATTCCGATGAAGCAGGTCAAAAAGCTGCGAACAAAGCGATTTCTATGTTTAAAAGTAACGGGATAGATGTTAAAGTGATCACTATTCCGAAAGCAAAAGACCCTGATGAATATTTACGAATCCAGGGTAAAGACGGAGCACTTAAGTTTAAAAATCTTATCGATAATTCAAAAAACGATACTGAATATCAGCTTTCAAAAATTAAAGCAATTTACAATTTAGAAAAATCTGAGGATAAAATAAAATATCTTACCGAAGCTTCGAAAATTCTTGCAAACTGTCAAAGCCCGATTGAAAGGGAAGTATATGCTATAAAGTTAAGTGCTGAAATAGGGATAAACAAATCCTCTATATTGCTTCAAATTGAAAAGTACCTGAAGCAAAAGTTTAAAAACCACGAAAAAAAAGAGTTTAAAAACATAGCGAAAATAACATCTGCGGTAAATGATAAAATAAATATAGACAAGCATGATAATTTAAGAGCAGCGGTTGCCGAGGAATCTCTTATTTCCTGCATTGTAAATAATCCCGATATTGCAAACGCTGTATTTGCAAAATTCACTCCCGATGATATGATAACTTCTTTTAATAAGCGTATTTTAAGTTCTATAAAAGATATTGTTTCAAAAGGTAAAATCTTGGACATAACTAATATATCGGCATATGGTTTTTCTTTTGAAGAAATCGGAAGAATAACTAAGATGATCTGCAGTTACAACAAATCCATGGCGACCACTGAAGCTGTTAATGAGTATTTATCGGTTATAAATCAGGAAAACAAAAAAAATAAACTTAAAGATATAAACTATATATCAGAAGATGAAGTCGTAAAATATATCGAAGATTTAAAAAGCATTAAAAGATAATTGAGCAAGAAGATAATATGCAAATGTTTGTTTTGCGTTAAGCAAGGGCAAGGAGGTAAAAATGAAAGATATTACATCATCAACAAAAACTATAGAAACGGTTATCAAAGATTTGGTTCAGCACGGAAAAGCGTCCGGGCATATAAGTACCAGTGAAATTCTGGAAGCAATGGGAGAAATAGAGTTTGATCCGGATCAAATAGAAAAACTTTATGATTCTATGGAATCCATGGGCGTTGAAATCGTTGAAGGAATTGACGACGTATCGACAGATGACGCGTCAACGGATGACAAGCACGCGCCGTTAGGGTTGGTTTCATCCGAGGCCTCGACCACAGACGACCCGGTTAAAGTGTACCTAAAAGAAATCGGTACAGTTCCTCTTCTTAGTACCGAAGAAGAAATCAAGCTTGCAAAGCGAATTAACGAAGGCGATGAAAACGCAAAAAAAAGGCTTTCCGAAGCGAATTTGCGTTTGGTTGTAAGCATCGCAAAAAGATACCTCGGAAGAGGGATGCATTTTCTTGATTTAATTCAAGAAGGCAATCTGGGTTTGATAAAAGCTGTTGAAAAATTTGACTATTCTAAAGGATTTAAGTTTTCGACCTATGCAACCTGGTGGATAAGACAAGCTATAACAAGAGCTATTGCCGACCAGGCGCGCACTATTCGCATACCGGTGCACATGGTTGAGACTATGAATAAAGTTAAAAGAGTTTCCGGGCAACTTCTTCACAATAACGGTCAAGAGCCTACGCCCGAAGAAGTGGCTGAAGAGCTTAATTTACCTGTGGAAAAAATAAGGGAAATTATGCGTGCCGCGCAGGACCCTGTTTCGCTTGAAACCCCGATAGGCGAAGAAGATGACAGTCATCTTGGGGATTTTATCCCCGACAACGATGCTCTGGCACCTGCCGAAGAAGCTTCTCACGTTCTTTTGAAAGAACATTTATTGGAAGTGCTCGATACATTGACTCCACGCGAAAAAAGGGTTTTGCAAATGAGGTTTGGAATCGATGACGGTAAACCAAGAACTCTTGAAGAAGTTGGAAAAGAATTTGACGTAACACGTGAAAGAATTCGCCAAATAGAAGCAAAAGCACTCAGAAAACTTCGCCACCCCAGCAGAAGCAAGAGACTCAAAGATTATTTGGATTAAATGTGCTCGAAAGCTTAGTTTTATAATGGCACGGTCAAGATTATATTTTTGTTGCAAATTTGTTGATTTTATGTTACAATGCTCTTAACAAATATAATAAGGAAGTGAGTTCATGAAAAAAACTATAGCCACTATTCTTTCGCTTTTATCATTAGCATTTTGCTTTTGCGTTCCTGCGCGTGCGATTGATAACGAAAGCAACAGCACAACTGTTTGCTCGGAATCGGTCTGCAAAAAAGAAGATAATGCAGTTCTGGATGGTATCGAAAGAGTTGTTAATCATCCGTTTGCAATTTTATTACGTGGTGCTGGTTGGGGCCTTTTAGGCGCTTTAGTCGGTTTATTACTTCCAAGCATTCCATGCGTTATGATAGGTTTTGCGTGTGGCGTTGTGTCAAAGGCAATATCCCTTTATAAAGGCACACCTTGTAATTGGTGTAATTGATTTGTAAAAGGCTTATAATAAAACCATCTCATTTTCATTTTTGAGATGGTTTGATTTTTTATTTAATTGACTTTGATGTAAAAAAATGATAAAATATTCTAGCCGCTTACTGCAGGTTTAAATGATTTTAAAAATCTGCCTGTTTCAGTAGCGAGATGATTTAAAGGCAGGTGCGTAAAAGATAATGTACGCAGTTATAGAAACCGGTGGCAAACAGTACAAAGTAAATCAAGGGGATGTCATATACATCGAAAAGCTTGATGAATCCGAAGGTACTGTCGTAGACTTTAAAGTCATTGCCGGACAAGATGAAAAAGGATTTCATATAGGAAATCCGGAATTAGCTTCCGCAAAAGTTTCAGGAAAAGTACTTAAAAACGGTAAAGCAAAAAAAATCACTGTTTTTACTTATAAACCCAAAAAAGGTTGCAAGCGTAAGTTAGGTCACAGACAGCTTTACACAAAAGTCGAAATAGAAACAATAAACTTTTAATCGGGTAAGTGAAATTTAATGCTTAAAGCCAAATTTTTCGTTTTAGATAGCGGAGATATTATAGGATTTGATATATCAGGGCATTCGGGATATGCTCAAGCAGGTCAAGATATTGTATGTTCTGCAGTTTCGTCCGCAGCTTATATGACAGTCAATACCATTACAGATGTTCTGGGAATTACCGCGGAAATTACCGTAAATGAAGAAATAGGTCATATGCGAGCTGTTGTTAGTAAAAAAGACGCTTTAGCTTGCAGCGATATTCTAAAAGGTTTTAAGATGCACTTACTACTACTTGAAGAAATTTATTCGCCTAATATAAAAGTAAGTTACGTGGAGGTGGAAAGTAATGCTTAATATTAATATACAACTTTTTGCACATAAAAAAGGTCAGGGTTCAACCAGCAATGGTCGTGATTCCGAATCCAAACGTCTTGGCGTTAAACGCGCGGATGGTCAATTTGTTTTAGCGGGCAATATACTTGTCAGACAGCGCGGCACAAAAATTCATCCGGGTAAAAATGTGGGTAAAGGAAAAGACGATACCTTATTTGCTAAAGTCAACGGGGAAGTTAAATTTGAGCGTGTGGGACGCGATCGCAAGTGTGTCAGCGTTTATGAAGCAAGTTAATTTTTATAAATAAAATTGTATTTTAGAAAGCGGGTCAAACTTCTTGATCGGCTTTTTTTATTAAAAGAATAATTTGACAAGAATTATTTTAAAATAAAAGTGGGTGATAAAATGTTTGTAGACATAGTAGCTATAAAAATCAAAGCAGGTGACGGTGGCGACGGAGCAGTATCATTCCATAGGGACAAATACACTGCGACGGGTGGCCCTGATGGTGGCAACGGCGGACGCGGAGGGTCAGTGATATTTAAAGCTGACAGCAATCTTTCAACGCTTTCGAATTTCAGATATAAGAAAAAGTTTTTTGCACAAAACGGTCAAAACGGAGCTTCCGGTAAAAAATCTGGTAAAAGTGGGGAAGATCTGATAGTAACAGTTCCTTACGGTACTCTTGTTAAGGATGCGGAAAGCGGAAAATTAATTGCGGATGTATCCACAGACGAGTCTTTTGCAATAGCCAAAGGCGGTCGCGGCGGTGCGGGGAACATGAATTTTGCGAGTGCGGTTAAGCAGTCGCCCAGATTTTCAAAACCGGGAGAAAAAGGTTTGGAACTGGATCTTAAACTTGAGCTTAAGCTGCTTGCTGATGTGGGGCTTGTAGGTTATCCTAATGTCGGGAAATCCACGATTATTTCTGTTGTAAGTGAAGCCAAGCCTCAGATAGCGAATTATCATTTTACAACGCTTTCACCAATTTTAGGTGTTGTGAAATACAGTGATGATTTTTCGTTTGTAATGGCGGACATTCCCGGGCTTATCGAAGGCGCAGGAGAAGGTACAGGGCTTGGGCATCAGTTTTTGCGTCATGTGGAACGATGCAGGCTTCTTCTCCATGTGGTGGATGTTTCCGGGAGCGAGGGACGTGATCCTTGCAAAGATTTTGAGATTATAAACGAGGAGCTTATAAAATTCAGCCCCGAGCTTTCCAAACGCCCTATGATTGTAATAGGAAACAAGTGTGATATAGCATCCGATGAACAAATTCAAAACTTTAAAAATTATATCACCGAAAAAGGCTATGAGTTTCTGCCGGTATCAGCATCAAGTAGCAAAGGTATAAAAGAAATGCTTGATTATGTTGTGAATAAACTTAAAGATCTCCCTCCTGCACATTTATTTACTCCTGATTTTAATTACGAAAGTCTTGTCAATTTCGATGATAAACTTGAAATAAAAAAAGAAAACGGAGTCTTTGTTGCTAAAGCCGCCTGGCTCAACAAGCTTATAGATTCAGTTAATTTTGAAGATTATGATTCTATGTGTTATTTTCAAAATTTCATAATTAAAGAGGGACTTATGGACGCTCTTAAAGCGGCTGGGGCAAAAGAAGGAGATACAGTTAAAATAGGTGAAATAGAGTTCGATTTTTTTGATTGAGAGTGAAATTTTGATTTGAAAGAAGAAAATTTGATAATTAAAGAGAATCCTTCTCATATAAGTCCTCAAAAGCTTGCGTTTGTAGGCGATGCCGTTTTTGAACTTATTGTAAGGAATAAGGTGGTTTCAAAATACAGTGGAAGCATAGGTGAACTAAACAAAATCAAAGTTACTCATGTGTGCTCCGAGGCGCAGTCGAATTTATTTGAAAAAATAAAAGATATACTCACAGTAGAAGAATTGGAGATCTATAAGCGAGGCAGGAACGCTCATGTAACTAACGTGCCGAAAAAAGCCTCTCCTGCAATCTATCATAGAGCTACAGGCGTTGAGGCTTTGTTTGGTTTTTTATATTTGAAAGGTGATTTCGTAAGACTGCAAGAAATTGCCAATAAAATATATTTGTGAAATAATACAATAAATACACATACTACGTTATATTTTTGTATTAAGATGAGGTTGTAAAATTATGATATTTATGTTACTATAATTATATAAGTATTGTGTTATTTAATTTTTAAGGAGTGTGCGATGCAATGTTAGGAATTTATATTTTTGGTTCTTTATGCATGTTAATAAGAAGTATTGATGGATTAGTAGCCGATTTGTCCGGAGTTTGTGAAGTTTTAACAAGAAGGTTTTTCTAATAATTTTTGAAAGGAAGTAAAATTTTATGTATGGTGAAAATAATACTGTAAGCCAAGCGTATTCAGATGTGGTCAAAGTTGCTAAGTTTTTCCTCTCTTGCTTCGGTGTAGTAGCATCTAGTTTTGTTCTAGCATATAATCTCGGAATAACGAAATATAATTTCCCGAATGTCACCGGTTCCAGCGACAAAAATGCTCAAAGTCTTTTTTAAATAAAATTATAAAATATCAGATATTAATTTATCTGTTATTTTATTTATTTTGGAATAGTTCATGCTGTTCTTGTATATGACTTCAATGTCGTCATGAACCGTTTTTGCATACTTCAAATTGTTAATTGATTCATTTAAAAATTCTCCACAAATTTTGTAATTAAAGTTTAGGAGATTTTTATGTCTGGATATTATATCAGTGTCTAAAAATCTTTTAGCGTTTATTTTTTTATATTCACATTTTAAAGATGTAAAAATGGTTGGAGTCCTTTTGCGATTTTTTGAAACAAAACCGAGGTTAAGATCCGGAACAAATACCGCTTCGATTTCATCCGGTGAAAGAGGTGCAGGACATGTAATAATATCGTGTCCGCTGCTTAAAGCTTTTTCTCTGACGCTTTTTAAGATGAAGCTTCCGATAATGTCATATGAATCCTCGATTATAAAAATATTTTCTGAAATTTGAGATACTGTTTTATCAAAAAACAAATAGCCATCGGGGGTTACGGAGCTTATAAACCTAAACTGTTCAAATCCTTCTTTTTCGGCTTTTTTCTTAAATAATTTTTTTGTTAATCTTTTACAATAAGCATTGAGTTTGTCGTAATTTATGCTTTCAGAAATCATCGCTGTTGTTTCATTTGCGACATTCCCGTAAGCTTTCAAATATCTTTGAGATTTATCGTGAAATAAAGAGTTTTCTTTACATAAGCTTATTATTTCATCTTTGGCTATGGACAAATTATTGCCATCCCAACAATCACCCAAATTGATAATCATATCAGCCGCGCCGGGATAAATAGGATCCAAAACATGAGGAGCCGTTCCGTCGGCTATGCATTTTTTGAGTTCCGGTAAAATAACCGCATCCAGTGAATCGGGGTCGGATGAGCAATGAATGATTTGCGCATGGATTCCTTTTTCGGCGGCTTCCTTGGCAACTTTTTTTAAAAGTGTTGATTTTCCGGTTCCGGGCCCGCCTTTTAAAATATAGCAGAACCAGTCTTTTTCCGGATAATAAAGATGATTAAAAACAGAGAAAAATCCTTTTGGTGTATTCGCTGATAAAAAAAAATTAGATGTTAAACAAGTTGTTTGCATAAATAAATTCACTCCTTTTAGAGCATATTATGAATTTAAAATGCAATTGTGATTTTTATGAAAAATTTATCAATATTTTGATTTTCCCGATAGTAATTTTGAATATTAATTTCATGTAATTGTTGACATTTTTTGTGAATTATTATATTTTAAATATAGTAGAATATAATAAACAAATCTTGTCAAATTTAAAAATTAATTTAAGGGGAAAGTTATGGAAATAGGGTTTGGTATAAATTACACTAAGCAAGGTGATAGGGCGAATTTAGAAGAAATATTAAAAACCTTAATAGATTTTATGACTGCATGGAAAGCTAAAATTCCTGATTCTAACAATGTGAAAATTGATAAACCCGAATATTTTGTTCCGGCTCTTATGGCGCATTATATTAAAGTGGATGAACTTTTAAAAGCATATAAAGATTTACAAGTAAAGTTAAACCAAGGTCAACGTGATTATGTTTTTGATGAATTAAACGCTGTAGCGTATACTGAAGCTAAAGGTTTTTACTGCAATCCTATTTTGATTGCTCAAGGCGTTATGCGAGTGGCACTGTATTTAAAAGAGATGGCAAAAATTGAAGGCACCGATTATGGGAATGCCGGTAAAAACACGGAATTAAGCGAATTATTGAGCCATTTGGAAAGTAAAGAATTTTTCAAGCAAAAATTTGCGGAAGCAAGTTCGCTTGACAAGCCTGATATTAAACCGAATGAAAAAGCCAAACCGGTTAAAAAGTCTATATCACTGGATCTTTGGAAATATTGTCATATTTGGAGCCGTGAATTTAACGCAAAAATGGGAGGCGAAAAGGGCTGTACCACCGGTTTAGGTGGCATTACTAAAGACCTCGAAACTTTACAGCGGAGGCGACCAGCAACAGAAAGATCAAGTTCTTCACAACCACAGTATAGCCCAAAGCAGTATGAAATAATTGGTAAGATTTCATCACCGCAAGAAGGTTTCAAAAAAATAAAAGTTAATTGCAGTAATTATTTTAAAGACGAAAAAATCCCTAAAATTTGGGGAGAAGCTATTAGAGGTTCCGGAATACTTTCAAGAGAAATAAAACCGATAGCTGAATTGTTAAACAAAGGGTTTAATAATTATGAGCATATAGCTCGGAAAATTATAGAAGCTATTAAAAACTCCACATTTGAAGATTTGAAAAATACAGATGAAATCAAAACTGAAAAAGATTTTGATAAACTTAGGAAACAATTAGTTAAGGACTGCGATAAAGCACTTAAAAAAATGAAAGAATATTTCAAAAAATGGGAAAGCCTTAAAAAAGAGGCGACAAAAGGCGGCTTCCGTAAACGCTTGGCTGATATATTTAAATAAAAAGGATGTTTAGGTTATAAATTTAATTGCAAAAGTAGCAGTTGACAAAGTAGCATACGGGTGTGATATTCTTTACAGTTACCTTATCCCCGAGCAATTTGAACGCATGGTTCAGGTGGGTCAAAGGATCATTGTTCCTTTTGGAAGAGGAAGCACAAAGCGCATGGGACTTGTATGTGAATTGTCTACCGAAAAAATTAATTCCAATTTAAAAAGCATTTATGCGGTGCTTGATAAAGTACCGCTTGTTTGCGATGAAATGATGAGCCTTGTAAAATGGATGAAAAATCATTATTTTTGCACCTATTTTGAAGCTACAAAGCTGGTTTTGCCTCCCGGAATCGGCAACAATATCAATGCAATAAAATACAGTGTGGATTCAGATGCGTTAAATTCATCTGATAACTTGAGCTCTGCAGAACGGGATTTTGTGAAAAAAATTATTGATTTCGGTAAAAAATCCGTTACGCTTAAAAATTTTATCGATTTTAAAATAAAAAATTACAATAAAATTTTGATTTCGCTTTTATCAAAAGGAATAGTCACAGAAGAATTTTTATTAAATAAAACAATAGGCGAGAAATCGATAAAAATTTTAAGTTTGCCTTCGCAGGATAATTTTAATGAAACATCGCTTACCGTTAAGCAAAAAAAAGTTTGTGATTTTTTAAATAACAACGGAAATGCTTCCGTTAAAGAAATATGCTATTTTACAGGCGTGAGCAAGTCTATAGTTGACAGATTATTAAAAAACCAAATCTTGGTTTCCTGCGAACGCTTGGAATATAAAAGCCCTCAAAGGCTCGAAAAAATCTCGGAAAACAGCAGCGTGAAAAATGTGCTGAATCCCGAGCAACAGCAAGTATTTGAAGAGATTTTAAAAACTTGTAAAAAAGGGGAACATGAAGTTTCTCTTCTTCACGGTATAACGGGAAGTGGCAAAACAGAAGTTCTTTTAAAACTTATTGATTATGTTGTTTCATGTGGGAAAAGTGCTATTTTTATGGTGCCCGAAATTGCTCTTACGGAACAATTTGTAAACATTTTTGAATCTCGTTACAAAGAAAAAATGGCAGTTATCCACAGTGACCTTTCGGATTGGGAAAGATATTACACATGGAAGCGTATAAAAAGCAGAGAAGTTCAGATTGTTATTGGTACAAGAAGTGCTGTTTTCGCTCCTTTTGATAATCTTGGACTTGTAGTAATCGATGAAGAACATGAATTTACATATAGATCGGAATCTTCTCCAAGGTTTAGCGCTAAAGATTTAGCTAAATATAGATGCAAATTTCATAGCGCGGTATTGGTGTTCTCGTCAGCTACCCCTTCATTACAAAGCTATTTTAAAGCTAAAACCGGAAAGTATAATTTGTATTCTTTAAAAAAGAGATACGGCTGTGCAAAGTTGCCGGAGGTCTATGTCGCCGATATGAACAAAGAATCTCCAGATCTAAATACAAGGCAATTTAGCGGCGAGCTTATAAATGCTCTTAAAGAAAACATTAAGAGTGAGAAGCAGTCGATTATTTTCCTGAATCGCCGTGGATATAATAATTTTGCTAAATGCCGAAATTGCGGGGAAATTGTTACCTGTCCGCATTGCAGCGTTTCTTTGAATTATCATAAAGCAAATAACCGATTGATGTGCCACTATTGTGGTTATTCAAGTGAGTTTTTAAGTAAGTGTCCTGCTTGCGGTCAAGATAAAATTTGTTACAGTGGCGCAGGTACGCAAAAAGTTGAAGATGTTTTAGCTCAACTTATTCCTGAGGCGAAAATTTTACGAATGGATTCGGATAACAAAAATTTGAAAAGATCCTATAACTCGCTGTTTAAGGATTTTGCCGAAGGTAAATATGATATTTTACTTGGCACGCAAATGGTTTCAAAAGGTTTTAATTTTCCCGGTGTTACTCTTGTGGGGGTAATCTCCGCGGATCAATATCTTTATAGCGGAGATTTTCGAAGTTATGAAAAAACTTTTGACCTTATAACGCAAGTTGTTGGAAGATCGGGGCGTGATAAATTCCCTGGAAAAGCTATAATTCAAACTTTCACGCCTGAAAACGAAGTTTTAAAACTTGCCGCCGCGCAAGATTACGAAACTTTTTTTGAGAACGAGATAAAAATCCGAAAAGTTTTATTGTATCCTCCTTTTGCAGACCTATGTGTAGTGGGTTTTACCGGGGAAAACGAAGGCAAGGTTATGGATGCGAGTTTCAAGTTTTTTGAAATGATAAAAAAAGAAGCGGCAGAAAATTATCCCGCCATGCCCCTTAGGATTTTCACGCCTGTTTCTGCCAGCGTAAAAAAAGTTTCTGGAAAATATAGGTACAGAATCATTATAAAATGCAAAAACAATAATGACTTCAGAGAGATGGTATCCAAACAACTTATAAAGTTTTCAAACGAGCCTGGTGCGCGAAACGTACACGTTTTTATTGATATTAATCCCGATACGATTTTATAAAGTTCGAAAGTATTAAAGAAGCGTTTTTTGAGGATTTTGTTATAAATGTTTTGAAATCAACCATGGAACTGTTATCTGCACTGTCTGAGATTGATCTTATTACTCCGAAATCCACTTTATTTACATAGCACACATGTCCGATGCTTCCCGCTTCCATTTCACATGCAATTCCGCCAAATTCATTCTTGAGTTCGTAAAGTTTTTGAGTCGAGTTTAGAAATTGATCGCCTGTGAGAATTGTTCCTGTATGTAAATTTAAATCCGCAATATTTCGAGAGCAGTAAAGCATTTTTTCCGTTATCCATTTTGCGCATTCAAACTCGACAATTTGAAGTCCGCTTATTTCACCTTTTTTTCTGCCGGGAAATGCCGTGACATCAAAATCATGCTGGATGACACCGCTTGCGACGACAACGTCGCCTATTTTTATATTTTCTCCTATGCCTCCGGCTACACCTACGTTAAGTATAAAGTCAGGCTGATACTTGATTATTAAGGTTTGAGTGCACATTGCGGCATGCACTTTGCCGACACCGCTCAAAACGGCCGCACATTCTACCCCGTGCAAAGCTCCAACCATAAATTCAAAAGAATTCACGCGCTCTTTTACAGTGTTTTTCATAAGAGTAAGTATCTCGTTTATTTCATTTATTTCAGCACAGATTATACCTATCATTTAATTCTCCAAAACATCCATGAATTTATTTTCTCATAGTTCACATAATAACCTTGGTATTATTGATTATAATGCATTATTCGATTTTTTGAAACTGATATTATGAACAAGGAGAAGTTTTATGGATTATTTAAAAGCATTTATAGTAGGTGGAATAATATGCGCTCTGGCTCAGATACTTATTGATAAAACAAAAATGACCCCTGCACGTATTTTGGTTTTGCTGGTTGTTTTGGGCGTGGGTCTGACTGCCGTCGGAGCTTATGAGCCGCTTGTCAAATTCGCCGGAGCAGGAGCGACAGTGCCTCTTTCGGGTTTTGGTTATCTCATGGCAAAAGGAGTAGTGGAAGCAATTCAGAAACAAGGATTTTTAGGGATTATCACAGGCGGGTTGGCTGCTGGCGCTGCCGGTATATCGGCTGCGGTGTTTTGCGGTTATGTGGCGGCGCTGTGCACACGTTCTCAGGATAAAAACTAAATATTTTATTTTGATTTATAAAAATAGCTGCTTTGATTTATGAAGTAGCTATTTTTGTTTTTATGTAATATTGACATAATTTTAGCTATGATATATTATTTAATATAATATTTTCCGAAATTAAAATTAAGAAGGAGTGAATGGTAATTATGGGGTTAAAAGGTTGGGTTACTGATCCTTGGGGGTCACTTAAAAAAGTATTAACAACTAGTTTTATCGGAGAAGTTCCGGTAGGCTGTGGGCCACAAGATTTGCAACATATTGAAATGGGATTTATCGGGAACACCAGCGCCAAGTTACTGATAAATTCTCTTGAAAAATATAATATCGATGTTAAATCGAAGAATCAAAGTGGTGCAAGCGGTTCTTATTCTATTGATCAAGGAGCAATAAGTTTTGGCAAGAAAGCGGTTGTATTATTGAAAGCTTATCATAAGGAGCTCGGAAATTTCAAAAAAATTGATTTTTTTTCAGATTCTACATTAAAAAGGCTGGAACTTACTAAAGAAAAAATGAGAGAAATTTTGAAAAAATTAAAAGTTGATTCTGAAAAAGCATTGAAAAATTATAGTGACAATTCCATGCGTGAAGCTGCATTAAAAATTGATGAGCTTAAGGGTTATGTTCCTAAGCGCATATGGGCTGATTTCATTCAAGATATGATAGCAGATATAAAAACTACGGAGAACGAACTTGATAGTGCTATTGATTTAAAAAAACCTGAAATTAAATTTGATGTACTTCAAATTCCCCCGGTGAAAGTACGCATAGGCAAAAAAGAAATTGAAAGAAAAAAAATTATTGAAGAAAATATAAGGAAAAAGCTCGAGAAGGATACACAGTTAGCTCGGGAAAAAGCTGAATCAGCAAAGAAAAAAGTAGAAAATGATTTAAAAGAAGCTGAAAAAATTCATGTAAAAGTTAAAACAAATTATAAAACCTTAGATAGTGCTAAGACTAAAGCGCTGAATATTGGCAACGTGAGCGATATAAGTCATTTGGAATGGAGGTTAGAAGGATTTTATAATTATTGTGTAGACATTTGCCGCTTAATGGGAACGGATTGCTGTAAAGAGGGCGGAGAAGCTCCTGATTCCCGGCCGAGCGATGGCAGCATAATAAAAATAAAAGAAGCTATAGAAAAGGCGATGAAAAACCAGAGTTATCCGGGAGTCGCGGAACTTGCACTGAAAGCAGACGCGGATTTAAAAGCAATCAAAAAACTTGAAAAAGATTCTCAACAAGCCATGAAAGAAATCCAGGGTCTTCTTGCAAAGGCAGCAAAAAAGTCAAAGTAATTTAATCTGCTTTTTAACCCCGACTTATATTTTAATATAAGTCGGGGTTTTTTGTTTTAAATTGTACCTGAATCCGGGATTTGAAAATCCTTAAATGCCAGCATGGTTATATCATCCGTTCGCTCAAACTCATTGGCGAAATTATCTATTTCGCTTCTCAAGCTTATTATAATATCTTTTACGCTCATTTTTTTGGTTTGTGAGCTATTTAAAATTCTTTCAAGTTTTTCTTTTGAAAAAAGTTTGCCGTCAGAGTTCATAGCTTCCGTGACGCCATCGGTGTAGAGGAAGATGAGGTCTTCTTTTTGGAGCAGCATGCTGTTTTCGCTGTACTTCATGTTTGGCATACCGCCTAAAACGAACCCATGTGATTTGCCAATGAATTTATACTTATCCTCTGCTTTATTATAAATCAGCGGAGGATTATGCCCGGCGTTTGAAAAAGTGAATTTTCCGGTTTTGATGTTCACAATGCCTATAAACGATGTTACAAACATATTGGCTTCGTTGTTTTCGCAAAGGCGATTATTTACGATTTCGAGCACTTTGGCGGGTGAGTTCCCGTTTTGAAGCTGATTTTTCAGAAGTATTTTGGCTATTACCATAAAGAGCGCTGCTGAAACTCCTTTCCCGGAAACGTCTGCAATTACCAACGCAAAATTATCTTTATCAATAAAGAAGAAATCATAAAAATCTCCACCTATTTCTTTCGCGGGATCCATCATAGCATATACGTCGAAATCTTTTCGGTTTGGGAAGGCAGGGAATATGCTTGGAAGCATACTGCTTTGTATTTTCTTCGCTATCATTAGTTCGCTGTGTATCTTTTCTTTTTCAGCGGTTGTTTTCGCGAGATTATCCATGTAGGTTTTTAAATTTTCCACCATTTTATTGAACGATTTGGAAAGGTCTCCGAGTTCATCGTCTGATTTCACCGAAATTCGCGATGAAAAATTACCTTCACCTATGATTTTTGCTTGAATTTGCAGGCGTTTTATGGGAGCTAATATTTCTTTCGAAAATTTTACTCCCAAAATATAGAGGATAACAGAACATATTGCAAAAATTAAAGCGAACAAGATGGATGTTCTGATGAGATCGAAATTTATAGAGGCTTTTGTGGCGGCTGTGGAAGAATCAATCAGTTGATGAGCCTCTGCCGCGGGTTTGATTATCTCTGCGACTTCGGATGCCGCGCCTAAAGACCACCCCGGAGTTTTGAGAGCGGAATAAGCAACGTAATAATCTTTTTTGTTGACCTGAGCGGTTTTCACACCTGTTTTATCCGACTTCATATCGGATATCAATTCTTTATAAGAGCCGGAAATGTTTTCGGATTTTAAGGGTTCGGTGTTAAAATCGCCGATAGTGTTTCCCGATTCGTCAATTTTATAATCAGGGTGCATTATTATTTTCCCGTTTTGATCTATTACAAACGCATAACCCGCGTTGCCTATCGTGGCGCCTATGATGTATTGATTAATGTTTTCAAGTTGCATGTCAATAGCTGCGACGCCTAATATTTTGCCGTTTTTGTTTGTAAAAGCTTTAGAGCAGGTAATACAAAGTTTTCCGTCGCTTTTTCCGATGTAGGTGCTCTGCCATACGGGTAACGTGCTGCCGGAATTTTTGGATTTTATTGCGTCGGTATACCACGGGCGAGTACGAGGATCATAGCGCTCCGAGGAATTCACGGAGGAATAGCGGCATAAAATTCCGCTTTCTGTACCGAGATAAACAGAAGATACGGCAACATTGCTTTCGTAAATCGGTTTTGAAATGTAAGAAACGTTACTTATGGTTTTTATTTCATTTTGAATATCTGAAGGAATTAAATTTTCGGAAACCACGATTTTATTTTTTTGAATATTTTTACGTTCTTCATCTGTTAATCCAAGCCATTTGCTTATTGTTGTTTTGTAAACATCATGTTCGAATTTGGCGGGATATGAACCTGCATCATAAGCTAGCACAATTGTTTTATCTTCTGAAGAATTTTTGGGATCTACAACGTAACCGTTTTCGCTGGCGTTAGATCTGTCAGAGGAGTTGCCGTTTGCAGCGGTTTCAGGAAGAGAGAGGGGGTGCCCTGCGAAGTTTTTGGAATTTTGATATACATCTTCAGTTCCTACGCAAAGCCCTGAAACCTCGTCGCTTACTTCTTCCAAAATGTTGTCGGAGGCTTCCGCCATTGATGAAGAAACTTCTTTAAGGTAAGATTCTGCCTGATTTTTAAGAGCTGTTTCAGCATTTTCCGCTGTGTTTTCCCCTAGTTTGGAAGCTTCGTTTTGTGAATAATTTGACAATCTTACAATGCTTATAAATGCCAAAATCCCTGTGGAGATCTGAGCTATAAGTGAAATTAGCAAAACAATTATTAAAATTTTTTTGCCTATCTTAAGGTTTTTAAAATAGTTTTTAAACATTAAAAATAACCCCTTCAGTACGTTTGAAGGGATTATATCACAAAATGAATTAAAATTAAATCAATTTAGATAAAATATTATAAAAATGCACCAGTTATATCATGTTTTTACGTTTTAATATCGCCCACGTTATAAACATTGCCACAAAAGAAAGAGCGAAAGGGAACCACCAATATTCCATTAACGGTATACCGGGGTTGTTCATCCCGTATATGCCTGAAATTATGGTAGGGATTGAAAGTATTAGAGTAATGGAGGCTAAAATTTTCATCACAACGTTAAGGTTGTTTGAAATTATAGAAGAAAATGCATCCATTGTTCCCGATAATATATTAAGATATATTTCGGACATTTCCATAGCCTGTTTGAATTCTATGGTTGCATCCTCAAGAAGTTCACTGTCATCTTCGTCGAGTTTTAAATATTTCCCGCGTGCAATCCTTCCGAGCATTATGCCTATGGATTTAAGTGATGCCGAAAAGTAAACAAGAGATTTTTCGATTTCAAGAAACTGAATAAGTTCTTTATTTTTCATGGATTTTTTAAGTTCATCTTCAACGTGCTGAGTGATTCGATTAATTTGATTTAAATATTGAAGATATTTACTTGCCATGCGAAGCATTATTTGAAGAGCAAATCTTTTTCTTTGTTCCGGGTATGCATTTTTTATAAGCCCTTCAGAAAATTCTTCGATAATGGAATTCTCTTTTAGTGAAATTGTAATGATGTTTTCGGGTGTTATTATCATGCTCAGTGGCATAGTATAATATGTTAAGTTTTTACCCGACTTATTAACAACAGGACTATCTACTATTATTAGAGTATTACCGTCTTCGCTGTCGATGTGAGATGATTCCTCTTCATCGAGCGAAGCCCTTAGAAATTCCGGTTCTATTTCAAACTTAGATATCAGATAACTTATTTCTTCCTCATTCGGACCTACACAGTTAATCCAGCACTCTTTTTCATAATTTGATATTTGTGTCGTTTTGCCGTTAATTGTTTTGTAGTAGCTTATCATGTGAATCATCCCCCTTTATCAGGAAAATACCATAAATTTCTTTTACTAATACCGTATATTAAATATTTTAACACAATTTTTTATTTTTTACACCCTATATAATTAATTGTTTTGATTTTGTATTGTTTTTATCCTAAAAGAATTATATAATAAAAATGTTAACAAATTAATGGTTTCGATTAATTTTTATATGTGCGGGTGTGGCGGAATTGGTAGACGCGCCAGGTTTAGGTCCTGGTAGTTATGCTGTGCAGGTTCGAGTCCTGTCACCCGTACCAGAAGATTAGGTCAAAATAGATACAGGTCTGAAAAAGCCAGTGTTTATGCGGCCTGACGAGGGTTTTGAATGAAAAATTCAAG
>CAZSYK010000005.1:0-59436 GCA_964610685.1 uncultured Eubacteriales bacterium | reverse complement strand
TGCTCAAAGGAGGATAACATTGGAAATTAGTAAAGATTATGCTGTTCAGATGCGAGGAATAACGAAGTATTTCGGATTTTTTAAAGTTCTTGACGATGTTGATTTAAATGTTAAAAAAGGCGAAATCCATGCCATTTTGGGTGAAAACGGTGCAGGCAAAAGTACACTTATGAACATACTCTACGGACTTTATGGAGCTGATTTCGGCGAAATATATTTAAATGGTGAACCTGTAAATATAAAAAATCCGAGTTCGGCTATTTCTCATGGTATCGGAATGGTTCATCAGCACTTTATGCTTATTGAAAAATTTACCGTTTTGCAAAATATTATCTTAGGTAACGAAACAACTGATAAATTTGGCATAATTAATTTTAAAAAAGCCAGAAGTAAAGTCATAGAAATCATAAAGCGCTACGGAATGAAAGTTGATCTGAAAAAAAGAGTAAGGAATCTTTCTGTAGGAATGCAGCAAAAGGTAGAGATATTAAAAGCTCTCTATCGCGGAGCCGAGATTTTAATTTTAGATGAGCCCACAGCCGTGCTCACTCCTCAAGAAATAGATGAGCTTTTAGATGTAATAGAAAATCTGAGAAAAGATGGTAAAACGATAATCATCATTACTCACAAGCTTAAAGAAATAAAAAAATCCTCAAAAAATTGCACGATCATCCGTAAAGGCAAACTTATGGATATGGTCGATGTTCAGTCTGAAAGCGAACAAAGCCTTGCGGAAAAAATGGTGGGGCGCAAAGTTAAGCTGCTTGTTGACAAAAAAGAAGCCACTCCGGGTGACGTGATTTTTGAAATAAAAAATCTTAGTGTTCGTTGCGAAAGAGGTATAGAAACCGTTAAAAATCTTTCCATGTCACTTCGCTGCGGTGAAATATACGGTTTGGCGGGCGTAGACGGGAATGGTCAAAAAGAACTTTTAGAATGCATTATATGCAAAAAGCATGCTGAATCGGGTCAAATTTTAATAAGAGGAAAAGAAATTCAGAACACAAATACCAGAAACGTTCTTGATAGCAAAATTTCTGTTATTCATGAGGATAGACATCGTGACGGGTTGATTTTGGATATGTCTGTTGCGGATAATTCGATACTTGAAAAATACAGGAAGCCATCATTTCATACTAATGGATTTTTAAATTATGAGCAGCGGGATAAGTTCACGGATAATCTTATTGAGCAATATGATGTGAGACCTCCCGGTTGTAAGCATACTCTTATAAGAAACCTTTCCGGAGGAAATCAGCAAAAACTTGTTATAGGAAGAGAAATTGCAAATGATCCGGATCTCTTGATTGCCGTTCAGCCTACACGCGGGTTAGATGTAGGTGCTATAGAGTATGTCCACAAGACTCTTATTAATTTACGCGATAAAGGTAAGGCTATACTTCTGATTTCTCTGGAACTGGATGAAATATTGGATGTGTCAGATAAAATAGCAGTAATTTACAACGGATCTATTAAAGGAGAGTTTAGTCAGCATGAAGCTGATGAGCAACGCATCGGACTTTTAATGGCAGGGGGGAAAGAACGTGACTAAAAGTATCATTAAATTTTTCAAGACTCCATTTATGTGCACATGTATAGCGGTGTTTTTTGGGTGTTTGGTAGCATGCGGTATACTTCTTATCACGGGTTTTAGTCCTTCTCAATCTTTAGCTGTTATGTTTAATTCAATTTTTTCAAGACCCAAGTTTATCATAAACGTGATTTTGAAAAGCACACCTATAATACTTACAGGACTTAGCGTAGCATTCGCTTTTAAATCCGGTCTTTTTAACATAGGTGCGGAAGGCCAGTATATAGTTTCTACAATAGCTTCTACCTTAGTGGGAATAGTATTTGATTTTCATCCTTTAATTCAAATTCCTCTGGTAATTTTCTCGGGAGTGCTTGCCGGAGCAATTTTCGGTGGTTTAATAGGTGTTCTTAAGTCAAGATTCGGTATTCATGAAGTTATTTCCAGCATTATGTTTAACTGGATTGCTCTTTACCTGTGCAACTACGTTGCAAACTCCGAAATGTTTCATAAATCGGATAGCGACGGAACTTTTCCTATTAATCCATCAGGTTTTACTCTTATTTTATATAATTGGAAATTTTCCCAAGAAGGAAGAAGTTTTCTTAAAGCTCACCCTGTGCTCAATGACATAATACTTAAAACGGATTTTAATCTTAACTTTTTAATCGCTGTAATTATTGCGGTGGTTATATGGGTGGTAATCTATAAAACTCGAAAAGGCTATGAATTCAGAGCCTCCGGATTTAATGCGGAAGCGGCGGAAAATGCCGGAATTAATGTAAACAGGAACATTGTTTACACAATGATTATTGCCGGGGCTTTGTCCGGGCTTGCAGGTGCTCTTTCAATTACAGGAACTTCATCTCATAACATTCATGTACTATCCATCTTTGAAAATTATGGATTTAACGGGTTATCGGTTGCGCTTATAGCGGGTAGCTCGCCACTTGGATGTATATTAGCTGGGCTTATGTTTAGCGGTCTTATATATGCCGGTCAATCTCTTCAGTTTAAAACGGGAGCACCTTCTGAGATAGTTAATATTATGATTGGCGTTATAGTGTTTTTTGTGGCGCTTGTAAGAATAGTTCCGGTTATTATAAGCAGATTCCTTGAAAAGGAGGAGAGGCGCAGTGTTTAGTAATATTTTAATAGCTGTTTCAATAACATTAATGTACTCGGCTCCTTTAGTGCTTGCCGCAATAGGCGGTGTTATATCTGAAAGATCTGGTATAGTCAATATCGGAATAGAAGGTATGATGAGTATAGGTGCATTAGCAGGAGCCACAGTAGGATATTTTAGTCAAAATGCTTGGCTTGGTCTTCTGTGTGCAGGTCTTGCGGGGGGTGCTCTCGCACTTTTACATGCTATAGCATCCATTACCTTTAAAGCTGATCAAACAGTATCCGGAATAGCGATCAATTTGATCGGTCCCGGTTTAGCTATGTTTTTGTCGAGGTACTTTTTTGATGGCGCCACAACAACATTGCCTGTGCCTGTAAAGCTTCCTAAAATTTTAGATCAAAAATATTTTCAAAATACCTTATTTAGCAATTTAAATATTGACGTTACGGTAATTTTAGCCGCATTGGTTGTGGTTGCTGCATGGTTCATGCTGTATAAAACAAAATGGGGTCTTAGGATTCGTGCCATGGGTGAACATCCCGCCGCGGTGGATACTCTTGGCGTTTCTGTTTATAAATCTCGTTATGTTTGCGTAATACTTTCAGGGATTTTAGCCGGCCTTGGAGGAGGAACTGTTACTCTCGCTATCATATCTCAGTTTACTCCAACGGCGATCAGCGGGCAGGGATTTATTGCTTTGGCAGCAGTAATATTTGGCAAATGGCGTCCCTTTGGTACTTATGGTGCATGTTTACTTTTTGGTTTTTCTCAAGCGCTGGTTATTATGTTGGGAGGGGAGAATATAAATATTCCGTCTACTATTTTAGCTATGATTCCCTACATACTTACGATTGTAATGCTTATTTTATTCATGGGTCGTTCGTCAGCGCCAAAAGCATCAGGAGTTCCTTACGAAAAAGGTGCCAGATAAATTTATAAGAATTTGATATAAAGGTGGTTCCTTCGTGAAAATAAGCGAAATTCTTTCAAAAGTTGATCATACTCTCCTTACGCCTACATCCACACTTGAACAAATATTATCTATTTGTGATGAGGGAATAAAGTATGGAGTGGCTTCAGTGTGCATTCCGCCATGCTATGTTAAAAAAGCAAGAAGCCATGTCGGCGATGCTCTTAAATTATGTACAGTAGTAGGATTCCCAAATGGATACAACAATACAGAAGTTAAGATTTTCGAAACCGATAACGCTCTTGATTCCGGCGCTGATGAGATAGATATGGTAATTAATATCGGAGCTCTTAAAGATAAAAATTACAGTGAAATTGAATCTGAAATAAAAAATATTAAAAAAAGTTGCGGGAATAATATTTTAAAAGTTATTATTGAAACATGTATTTTGACTGAAGAAGAAAAAATTGAAATGTGCAAAATAATTACCGACGCGGGTGCGGATTTCATTAAAACCTCAACAGGGTTTTCAAAATCAGGTGCTAAGCTTGAGGATATAGTCCTTTTTAAAAAGCATATCGGAAAAGATGTAAAGATAAAAGCGGCAGGCGGTATAAGCACTCTTGGAGACGCCGAAGCTTTTATTAAGGCAGGAGCTTCACGGCTTGGAACAAGCAAAATAGTGAAACTTGCTCAAAGTATGCAATTTTAGATTTTTTGAAAGCGGAGGTTTTGTTTTTCGGTGAGAGCTTATGATATAATTGAAAAAAAGAGAGATAATAAAGAACTAAGCAAGGAAGAAATAGAATATTTTCTAAAAGGGTATATGAGCGGAAAAATTGTCGATTATCAGATGTCGGCATTTCTTATGGCTGTATATTTTAATGGAATGACTGATTTGGAATGTAAAACTTTTACGCAGTGCATGTTAAAATCGGGCGATATAATAGATTTATCTTCGGTTAAAGGAATAAAGGTCGACAAGCATAGCACCGGAGGTGTGGGAGATAAGACAACTTTAATCGTAACTCCTATTGTTGCCGCTTGTGGAGTGAAAGTTGCTAAAATGTCAGGTCGAGGTTTGGGGCACACCGGAGGAACTGTGGATAAGCTTGAATCTATCCCGGGCATGTGTGTTTCGCTTTCCAAAGATAAATTTTTTAATATAGTTGAAAACGTTGGCTGCTGCGTTGTAAGCCAAACTCAGAATTTGGTTCCGGCAGACAAAAAAATTTACGCTCTCAGGGATGTTACGGCAACAGTAGAGAGCATACCGCTGATTGCTTCAAGTATAATGAGCAAAAAAATTGCTTGCGGATCCGATTGCATTTTACTTGATGTTAAAGTCGGTAAAGGCGCATTCATGAAAACCAAAAAAGATGCAACAACTCTCTCTAAAATCATGGTGAATATCGGAAATCAGTTTGGCAAAAAAGTAGTGGCAGTCATAACTGACATGGATTCTCCGCTTGGAAATACTATCGGCAACTCACTTGAAGTCTGGGAATCGTGCGAAGTACTAAAGGGAAGAGGCCCTGATGACCTTAAAAAAATTTCTGTTTATTTGGCTACCAACATGCTTTATCTTGCAGGTAAAGGTTCAATTGATGAATGCGAGAAACTCGTTTTAAATTCCATACAAACGGGAGCTGCGTTTAATAAATTTAAAGAAATGATCTCATCTCAAGGCGGTGACGTTTCAACGCTCGAAAGCAATGAGTATATAAATAAAGCTAAAGTTAAATATGAAATATTATCTTCTCAAAGTGGGTATATTATTTCTATGAATGCCGCTGAGCTTGGAAAAGCTGCTATGATTCTAGGGGCGGGAAGAGAAAAAAAAGAAGATAGTATAGATTATAGCGCAGGAATAATACTAAATAAGAGATCCGGCGATAAAGTTTGCAATGGCGAAGTTTTGGCAACGCTTTACTCATCTGATTTTGATAAGTGCCGTCAAGCTGAAAAAATTTTAAGAGAATCAGTGGCTTTTGGTGATTCAAAACCTGCAAGTGTACCTCTTATTCACTCCAGAATTACCGATTGTAGTGTTGAAGATTTTTGATAAACTATTCTTAGATTAAAAAGGTGCTGTTTTTATGATGTTCGAAGAAGCACAGATACTTGCTGATAAGTACAGAAAAGAAATAGAGTATCACAATAAAAAATATTACAATGAGGACTCCCCGGAAATAGATGATTATGAATATGATATGTTGGTTAAAGCTTTGGAAAACTTAGAAGATAAATTTCCGGAGCTCTTGTCTGCCGATTCTCCCACTAAAATTGTAGGCGGAGGAGCTTCTTCAAAGTTTTCTCCGATAACTCATAATGTGAAAATGGAAAGTCTTCATGATGCCTTTTCTTTAGATGAAATAATTGCTTTTGACAAAAGAGTGCGAAATGTTGTAGACGACCCTTCTTACGTTGTAGAGCCTAAAATAGATGGCCTTTCTGTTTCTGTTGAGTATAAAGATGGAGTTATGCTGCGCGCCTCTACCCGTGGTGACGGTTATGTCGGTGAAGATATAACCGAAAATATTTTAACAGTTCATGGTCTTCCGAGAATTCTAAAAGAAAAAATTCCGTTTTTGGAAATTCGCGGAGAAATTTATATGTCCAAAGAAAATTTTTTAAAATTGACCCAGCAGCAGGAAGCAGAAGGATTGAAAACTTTTAAGAATCCTCGTAATGCTGCCGCAGGTTCACTGCGCCAGAAAAACTCTAAGATTACAGCTTCACGTAACCTTGAAATTTTTGTGTTTAACGTTCAAAAAATAGAAGGAAAAACTTTAACATCTCACAAACAATCTTTAGATTTTCTTAAAGATTTAAATTTCCCCGTGCCTCCTTTTTATAATCGATATAACGGTATTAACAAGGTTATAGACGAAATAAACAGAATAGGGGTAATAAAAAATAATTTACCGTTTCAAGCAGATGGTGCGGTGGTTAAATTAGATCTTTTTAAACATCGTGAAATGCTTGGCAGCACATCCAAGTTTCCACGCTGGGCAGAAGCATTCAAATATCCTCCCGAAGAAAAGCAAACAACACTGCTAAACATTGAGATAAATGTAGGAAGAACAGGCGTGCTTACACCGGTAGGCATTCTTAAGCCTGTTTTTGTTTCGGGCACAACGGTTGGGCGCGTTGTTCTTCATAACAAAGATTTTATCGATGAAAAGGATATAAGAGTTAACGACATCGTACTTATACGAAAAGCGGGCGAGATTATCCCTGAAGTGATAAAAGTTGTTAATCACTGTGAAAATTCTCTTCCTTTTGAGTTTCCTGTTCTTTGTCCTTCTTGCGGCTCAGAAGTTACAAAAATTGATGATGAAGTGGCACTTAGGTGTGTAAACACTGATTGCCCGGCTCAACTTCTTCGAAACTTAATTCATTTCGTTTCTCGTGGGGCTATGGATATAGACGGACTTGGTGAAACATTGATTACTAAAATGGTTTCTAAAAAAATTATAAGTTCTGCATCTGATATCTACGAGATTAGTACACAAGATTTATCCACGATGGAAAGAATGGGCAAAAAATCTTCGCAGAATATTCTAAACGCAATAGAAAAATCAAAAAATCGCGGTCTTGACAGACTATTGTTTGGCCTTGGAATAAGGCATGTAGGTCAACAAGGCGCTAAGCTTATAGCTCAAAAATTTGAGAATATTGATAATTTAATTCAAGCAAGTGCTGAAGAGATAGGGTCAATCCCCGGCATCGGTACTGTTATCGCCGAAAGTGTAGTTGCGTATTTTTTGATTCCTCAAAATTTAAATCTTATAGAAAAACTCAAAAATCGTGGAATTTCAATGTTCTTTAAAAATACTGTTGAAAATCAAAAACTTAAAAACAAGATATTTGTATTAACAGGTTCTTTGGAAAATTATACGCGCGATGAAGCAACTGAAGTCATTGAACAAATGGGTGGGAAAGTCACTTCGGGAGTTTCCAAGAACACCTCTTATGTTTTGGCAGGTGCGAACCCGGGAAGCAAGGTAGATAAAGCTAAAAAGTTGGGCGTGGAAATAATTTCGGAAGAGTTTTTTGAAAAAATTATAGACAACAATAGCGCTAATTAACAATTAACGCTTAGTAATTTAAATATAAAAATTATCAGAAAAATAACACCTTATTCAGATTTAAAATCTGTAGAGTGAAGCATTTGCCTTGCTTTTCTTATTTCGGAGAGATTGGTAGTTACAACTTGATCGAGTTGTTTCATAATCTCTTCAACATATTCGTTTGCGGAATTTTTGATTTCTTTTGCTTTTGTGGTTGCCTCCGTGATGATGCTGTTTGCGGACATTTGTGCATTTTTAACTATTTCGCTCTGGCTTATCATTGATTTTACTCTTTCTTCGGACACCTTAATCATAGTGTCAACCTCTGTTTTGGCATTTTCAATGATTTTAGTACGATCTTCCACTATTTTTCTTGCCTGTAATATTTCTTTTGGAAGTTTAAGCCGTATGTCCTCCAATATTCTTCTAACCTCGCTTGCATCTATAACAGCTCTTCCGCCGGACAGTGGCAGATGCCACGAAACATCCAAAATATCTTCAAGTTCATCCATTAAGTTTTCTATATCCATTAAATTCCCACCTAAAATAATTTTTTACATTTAACAATTTGTTATTTTATCTTTTTTTATACAAATTCAGTGATATATTACCATATTTATATCTTTTTTGCAAAGAAAAATCTTTTATTTTATTTTGTACATTTTGTAAAGATAGAGTTTCTGTAATTATTATGCCGTTCTCACTGATAAGTTGGGCTGTAAGCTCTAAGGACTTTTCCAGTAAATCCACATTATTATAGGGCGGATCAAGAAAAGCAATATCGATATTTAGCTGCGAATTTTTCAAAAACTCAAGGGCATCCGCGCGAAAGAGCTCTATGTTGTGAGAATTTTTTATCTTAGATATATTTCTTTTTATCATGCTGAAACTGTTTTTTTGCATCTCCACTATTATAACTTTTTTAGCCCCATGGCTAAATGCTTCTATTCCTATTTGCCCGGTCCCTCCGAACAAATCAAGAAAAGTTTTGTCTGCAATATCAAAACGAAGTATATCGAAAAGCGACTCCTTGACCCTGTCTTTTGTGGGGCGCAAATCTTCATTTTTGGCTGATTCAAGTTTTAGACCATGAATATTCCCGGAAATGACCTTTATAGAAAACACCTCTCAGATATAAATTTTAAAATGCATATTAACAATTATTTTCTATGATAATTTTCGAAAGATATATTTTTAATGATTATGGGGTTTACAGGCTTATCTTTTTTTCCAACTTCACATTCGGATATTTTATTTACAATGTCTGTTCCTTCAAATACTTGCCCAAAAACCGTATGACCTCTTTTAGCGGTGTTGTAATATCCATCAAGATGGGGGCTTCCGCCGTGTTTTATGTAAAGATTTTTTATCTCATCTGTGATTTTAGACATATCTACTGTTCCACCGTAGGTTTTGTTAATAGCGTCGGGATTTTTTCGATATGCAGCATATAGCTGTTCTAAATTTGCCCAGCCACAAAATTTTTCCGGATGCTGAGTGTTTATAAAGAATTGGCTTGCGTTTGTGTTTGGACCGTGGTTGGCCATAGCCAATGATCCCGTTATATTAAAAAGGCTGTCACTGAACTCATCTTCAAAATCCTTCCCCCATATGCTTTCGCCGCCTCTGCCTGTTCTTTCGGGGTCACCACTTTGAATCATAAAATTTTTTATTACTCTGTGAAACGTTACATTGTTGTAGTAACCTTTTTTTGAAAGTGATTTAAAATTCTCAACGGCTTTTGGAGCCGCTTCGGGGAAAAATCTTACTTTAAAAGTTCCTTCACTGGTCCCTATGGCAGCAATTTCTTCACCTTCAGCAGGACTTTCGAGTTGATACCCGACTTTTTGAGAGGTTGGTTTAGGGGTTTGAGCCTCGCTTTTGTCTTGTTTACAGCCCGGGAAGGAAAATAGAATTCCACTCATCATGATCGCTCCCATTATTTTTGTTTTATTCATTTACAAAAATCCTTTCAAAATTTTAACTAATACTTTCATATTAATTATATATCGAACTTATTCTTCAATCAATTAAACAAAATTCACCGAATTTGCGCTGATGTCCATTCTCTCGAAAAGAACGTAAAATAAATTTCAGAATATAATGGTAATGAGACTACTTTGACCAAGGTGTTTAATTACAAATTTAATTAAGTATCGGGTATGGTAGCTCTAAAGAAAAAGAATCAAAATTATTAAAGGAGGTTAATATACATGTCTAATCTATACGAAAAGCAATGCAAACATGATCATGACGTTTGTCCTGCTTTAGGATTTCAAGACGTAGTAGTTGGGGTACCGGTTGAGGTGAGACCTTTCGCCAAAGTTGGAAAAGTCAAAACAGAATGTATAGGCAAACCCGTAATAGACAGAAGTGGAAAAATGTGTGAAGGAAAACATAAAGAAGTCTGTAAATTCACTATTAGTCAAAAAATTCGCGTTGAAGTTCCGGTAATATTCGGAGCTAAAACGGAAGTCGGCGAAGCTCAAATCGAATGTAAGCATCACTGTTTACCTTGCGATGCTGAAAAAGAAGAGGCTGTTCTCAGAGAATATAAATCAGGGGAAGAGATGTTTCGGGGAATAATAGGCTAATTTTTGATATATTTCTAACTTAAGAAATAAATACCCCCCTATAAATATTTTTTAGTAATAAAAATTAAATTTCAATCAACAATTCGGATTCGAGCTACGAATCCGGATTGTTTTATTTTCAGAGAATGAGCGAAAGGTATAAAATTCAATTTTATGCAAAATATATTAAAAGAGTAAAATTATGGTATTTTATATTATTTTTTTCGATTGGAAAGTGGGGATTTATGAACTTTATAAAGCATATTATGGATGTTTATATTCGCCCTGAGAAAAAACTGAAACCTCCAAAAATTCGAAGATTTTTTTCAAAGTCGCTTACTGAAAATCTGGAGCACTTCAAAAGGGAGTTTGATGAGAGCGCAGATCTTTGTATAAAATATATAGATGTTGCGGGAGTCAGAAGCGCGGTTATCACTATAGCGGGTATGGTGAATAAAGATACCCTCGCGCAAAGCGTTGTTGTACCGATAGTGAGGGCTCACGTTAAAGGAAATACGCCCTTAGAGAAATATGAATACATCCGTGATGATGTAATTGCCGCTTCAGATCAAATGCAAGTTGCGACTTACGAACAATCTTTTGAATTTATAATGTCAGGGTTTGCTCTTTTTGCCATGGATGGTTGCGACCATATGTTGGCCTTAGGGGTTCAAGGCTTTCCTTTCAGAGCGATATCTGAACCTTCTTCGGAAGTTATGCAAAGAGGATCGCGTGAAGGGTTCGTTGAACCTGTAATGATAAATATTACCCTGATACGAAGAAGACTGAAAAGTTCCAAACTAAAATTTGAAATGATGGAAATAGGGGAAATGAGCAAAACGGCTGTTTGCTTGTGTTACCTTAGAAATAAAGTTTCTTCCGAAGTTTTGAGTAAAGTGAAAGAAAAGCTTAAGGGTGTCGACCTTGAAATGGTAGTGGAGTCAGGGTACGTTATTCCATACCTGGAAGAGCAAGGTGACTTTTCGCTTTTCAGCGGAGTAGGGATGACGGAAAGACCTGATACCGTTTGCGGGAAAATTTCGGAAGGAAGAGTTGCGATATTAATCGATGGTACACCAAACGTGCTTATAGTTCCGTATCTTTTTATTGAATATTTTCAGCATCTGGATGATTACTCCATGCGTCCATATTTCGCGACATTTACGCGCTGGTTAAAATATTTTGCGTTTTTTATATCTACACTTCTTCCCGGACTTTACGTTGGTATAAGCACTTTTAACCCCGAAATATTACCCGGGCCGATTTTTAATAAAATTGCTCTTTCGGTCGGTACTACCCCGTTTTCTTTAATGCTTGAAACGGTACTCATTCATCTTATTTATGAAATTATGAGAGAAGCAGGTCTGAGAATTCCCCGGCCTCTCGGACATGCCGTGAGCATAGTGGGTGCGTTGGTAATAGGAGAAACCGCCGTGAGCTCAGGGCTTATCGGTGGCCCTACTCTCATGGTTGTGGCTTTAACGGCTATATCGTCTTACGTTATACCAAACCTTTATGAGCCCATATCTATTTTGAAGTTTGTTTTTATAATAACAGGAGGGCTTTTAGGTATTTTGGGTATAATGATAGTGTTCACCGCCGTTTTGGTGAGCATATGTTCCAAAACTACTTACGGAGTACCGTTTACTTCTCCGCTTGCCCCATTTAATCTTTTTTCAATGCGTGATGTTTTATTCAGAGCGAGCTGGAGTTTTTTGGCTAAAAAGAGTGTTCAAGTGCAGGATCTTCCGGGCTCCGAAATTAAAAAATAAACATTTTGAGGAGGCACATAGTCTATGGAAAAAAGACCTGCTATATCCGTGGGTCAGTTGTTTTCGATGCTTTTTATAAGCCGAATGGTTGTGAGCATGACTTATGGTACCCTTCTTACAGGTGATTCCGATATATGGGATCATCTTATCTCTGCCCCGATATGTTTTCTTGCTACCTTTTTTCTTGTTTTTCCTGTCTATAAACTTTTTTCCATGGATAAAAAAATGAATCTGATAGATAATTTATGTGAATCGCTTGGAAGATTTGGATGGATTCTCATAATTTTATATATAGCTTATTATTTAATTATAAGTTTTCATACACTAGCTGTATTTAATAATTTCATTCTGGGCGCGGTTAATCCTCCCATTTCTTTGCCGCTTCTTTCGATGCTTTTGTTGTCCTCGGCGTGTTACGGTGCCTATAAAGGCTTAGAGGCACTTGCAAGGACATCAAATTTTATACTCATGGCTACTGTTTTCTCGGTTTTGTTTTTGGGAATATCTTTGTTTTCAAGCATAGAAAGCATAAATTTCAGACCCTTATTATATAACGGCACTGAATCCATGACACAAGGAGTTATTTACATGCTTTCGCAAAGTTCATGTATCCCTGCGTTAGCAATACTCTTGCCGATGGCTAAAGGTAATCATAAATCAGGCATATTTATCTGGAATACGAGCGTATACACTGTTTTGACGCTTATTATTATTTTGCTTATAGGAACAATGGGCGATTTTGCCGGCACTCAGCTTTTCCCTGTGTATACTGCCGCGGGTATTGGAAAATTCGGTTCTTTCCGACATCTTGATTCTCTTTATCTTGGCATATGGATATCAGGTATATTTTTAAAATTATCGCTTTTTTTGCTTTTGGCGGGAGAAGGAGTAAAAAAAATATGGGGTGAAAAAGCGAGAAAAATTTCGATAGTAATCTTCAGTGCGCTAATGGCGGTGTTTCCCTTTTTTTCTGAGAACCTTAATATTTTACACGAAACATTTATTACCGAGTTTTTGTTCGTTTTTTTATTAATTATATCAGTTGCAATCCCCATTATGCTAATCGTTTTGAGAAAATCAAGAACAAAAAAGGAGAAGTTAAGATTTGAAAATTAAAAGTATAATTTTTTGTTTTTTATCAGTTTCTTTTGTAATTCTTTTAAGCGGTTGCAGCGAGCAACAACAGATTCACCAAAAATTGATTATCCAGGGCATAAGCATTGACACGGCCGAAAAAGGCTACACCATTGTAGTTCAGGCACTTGATTTTCAAAACCCGGTAAGTAAAGATGAGCCTAACATTAAAACCATAGAGATAAAGGGGGTAGCACTGGTTGAAGCTTTGGATAACATTTCGAAACAGACTAACCTGACTCCTGTTTATTCACAAAATTTAATATTAATAATCGGAGAAGACGTTGCCAGGGAAGGAGTAAACAGCTTTATTGATTTTTTTGTGTGTCATTTCGAAACTCGCCCTAAAGTTAAAATATGTGTGACAAAGGGGAAAGCTTCGGAACTTTTCAAAATAAAATCAAACGAAAAGCCACTTAAAGCTAAAAATATTCACGATTTGATACCTGATGAATTAAATTCCGATGTTTTGCATTTTGTTTCAAATTTAAAAAACAAAGTTTCCGATCCTTGCGCGGCATGGCTTGATGTGACTTCTCAAATCGGCGGAAACAGCGTTGCCGTAAAGGGAGTGGGGGTGTTTTCCGGTGATGTTTTAAAAGAATTTTTGGAAAACGATGAAGCTTTTGGATTTATGCTTTTGAAAGGAGTTCCCCATTTTGGCTCATACGTGTTGGAATCAAACAGCATGGAAGATGTAACGTGCTCAGTTAATAAAATATTTTCAGCCACAAGCGTGGATATAGAAAACGACATACCTAAGTTTAAATTAAATTTAGAAGCAGAGATATCGGCATTTTCAATGGACAGAAAATTCGATGCTTCACTTGATGAAAATGCTCGAATTTTAATAAAGGAGAAGTTTTCAAAAAAAATAATCGCTCTTTGCGAGTCAGTTATAAACAAACTTGTGAATGCGGAAAGCGACACCTTGAATTTTGGAAAAGTTTTAAAGAATTCTCGTCCTCAGTATTTTAAGAATTTAAATCAGGAGTGGCCAAAATACATGAAAAAATGCGAATATAAAATAAATCAAAAAATAACGATTAAGGTTGTTGGTAAAGAACCTTTATAAAATTGTAAATATAAATCATAAATAAATTCTCAATTTGACAATTTTTGTGTATTGAGTTAATATTTACATTATTAAAAATGCACATTGTGTTATACCATTTTATGAGGTGAAAATTATGTTAAAAGAAAAGCTCAAAGAATTTTTTTCGAGTGAAGAGCTGACAACTGAACTTCTTGATTGCCAAACTTTAGAAGAAGCAAAAAATCTTCTTTCGGAAAATGGTGTTGACATTACAGATGAAGAAGTTAGTATTTTGAAAAATTATATCGATAAGTTTGTGGAGAACGGCGGTCAACTTTCCGAAAAAGAATTGGATCAAATAGGTGGGGGCTGGTCGGTGTCAGAGATGGTTTCAAGCCCAGTAAGAGTTTTTTGTGAAACTATAGGTGCAATTATGCACGCTCCGAGTGAAGGACTGGAGAGAGCGGCTCTCAGATCTCAGTATAGACTTAACAAAATGAGAAATGAATATAACATTGATGAAAAATAACAGTTAATTGAAATTATTGAAATATAAACTTTGTTGCACACTGCATCATTAAACCGGTTTATAGTAAGTTATCTTCTTCAAAGAGTTTGCTATGAATGTGGTTTAAGGCGGTGTGCATATTATTCGAAGATATCAAAACGGAAACGCGAGTGTTGCTGCACGCCACCATCTCTATATCTATATTGCACTCGTAAAGGTTTTCAAATATGATGGAAGCAATGTTTATATTAATGTTTTTAGATAGATTTATAACTGATATTTTTGATTTGTTTTTATCATAAAATACTTGAGCACTTTTTTCGTTTGAAAGATATTTTTTTACAATATCAAGAGTTTCGTCAAGTTTATCTTTAGGGACAATAAAAGTCATGTTTTCCGGTACAGGAACACCAACCAACGTGAGAGCACAATCGATTTTAATGCCCGATGAGATAAGCGCAGGGAATATTTTGTCTGCAAAAATACTTTTGTTTTTAATATTTGTTATCGAAATTTTTACTAAATTATTTTCAGCCGCAATTCCGCTTATGATGTTGCCGCTTTTTTCGGGAATATTTTTCACAAATGTCCCCGTTGTGTTGTTTAGCATACTTGAAAGAACTTCTAATTCCACATTATATTTTTCGGCTGTGTTTATAGACCTGTCGTTAAGCACCTGAGCACCGTAGTAGGAAAGTTCAAACATTTCGGTATAAGATATACTGCTAAGTTTCTTGGCTGAAGGTACTATTCTTGGGTCGGCGGTGTAAACTCCGTCAACATCGGTATAGATTTTACAGACATCCGCGTTTATTGCGGCGGCTATTGCTACAGCGCTGGTATCCGATCCGCCTCTGCCTAAAGTTGTAATGTCTCCGTTTTCATCGATTCCTTGAAATCCCGCTATTATAACAATATTTTTTTTGCTTATTTCTGATTTGATTCTATCGGTTAATATTTTTGTTATCTGAGCGTCCACATGTACGGAATCGGTTTTAAACCCGGCTTGCCATCCTGTAAGTGATATTGCGGGAAACCCCATGCTTTGAATTGCCATAGCAAGAAGCGATATGGATATTTGCTCACCGACAGAAAGCAAAACATCCATTTCTCTTTTTGGTGGATTTTTATTTATCTCGGCAGCCATATTCAATAGGTTATCAGTGGTGTCTCCTTGAGCGGAAACCACAACAACAATATCATTCCCCTGAGAATATAGGTTCGTTATTTTTTTGGCAACATTAAACAGATGATGAGCGTCAGCTACAGAGCTTCCGCCAAACTTCTGAACTATAAGGCTCATAGAAATTCAGCTCCCTAAACGCAAATAAGGTTATATGTATTACATTTTTATCTTATGCCGTAAAATTTTATAGTGTTTATATTTTCATTTTTTGAATATTATTCCGCTTGGGTTTCGTTTGTGGAATTTTGTGAAGAATCTTCCCCGGAACTGTCGCCGGAGTTGCTTGCTTCAGCCGGTATTTCTTCAACCGGAACAATTTCTGCAGAATTTGAGTGTGAAGTGCAGGTTCCCGGCATATTGTTCTTTGCGTAATATCCTGTGGCCGTGTTTGAGCAATTTGCAGACGCCAGTAACCCTGAGGCTTTACAGTATTGAGCACTTACTACATTTTTATCGTATGAAAAATCTATGTTGGTTTTATTTTCGAGATATTTGGTCATGATATGTTTCCAAATTCTAATAGCCGAAGCTGTATCATGAATTCTTTTGGGATTATCATAGCCGGTCCATATTCCGGCGACAGCATATGGGCTGAGTCCTATAAACCAGCTGTCGTAGTCATCTGTTGTGGTACCTGTTTTTCCGATTATATTCCATCCTGAAATGTTTGCCGACCTTCCGGTTCCTTCCGGTCCTATCACTACGTTTCTGAGAAGCCTGTTCATAATGGTGGCTGTTGAAGATGCCACGGCTTGAGTTGGTATAGCATCACGATTGTCGAGGATTACTTTGTCATTTCTGTCTGTAACATAAAAATATGTATAAGATTTATTATATTTTCCGCCGTTTCCGAATATCTGGAACGCCGCGGTCATTTCCCTCGGAGTAACGCCGAAATGTGTTCCTCCCGTTGCTAATGCCGACAAAGAAGTGGCGTCACTGCCATCAAGACTGTTTACCTGTAGCTTTTTTGTTAAAAATTCGTAACTTTTAAAAGGTGTTAAAAGTTTTACCATTTGAGCGGCGGGAGCATTTGCGGATTTTTCGATCGCCCATTCGAGCGTGACTTTACCTTTATAACTTTTATACCAGTTTTTTGGCCAACTTTTAATAACATTGTTTCCGTCGCTGTCTATCTGTAACGGCTCGTCCGGGATTAGTGAAGAGTAGTTGAATATTCCCAGGTCAATAATGGGAGTATAAGCTGCAATCGGCTTTATTGATGAACCCGGCTGACGCTTTGCAACATTGGCACGGTCATAAAGCAGATTCCCTGTTTTTTCTTTTCTCGAACCAAGGGTGGCAAGTATACGCCCGTTAAAATCCATTAAAGTATATCCAAGCTCTAGATTCGAGTCTTTAGGCATAACACTCGAATCTTTAAGCGTGTTTTCGGCAATAGCCTGCGCGTTTTTATCCATAGCGCAATATATTTTAAGACCCTGAGTGTAAATCATGTCTTCCGCCGCTGATTTTCCTATGCGGTATTTGCTGCATAAGTCGGTTACCACATCTCGAATAAGAGTTTCCATATACCAGTTTCTTATGGACGCTGAATTTTTTTCTTTTTCAGTTGCTGAATTTTCGCTGAATTTCATGTTGGATGATTCTTCGAGCGCAGCTTCACATTCCTGCTCGGAAATTTTACCTTGTTCCAACATTTCTTTTAGCACGATTTCACGACGTGCTTTGTTATTTTCGGGATGATAAGCCGGGTTGTAAGCTGTTGGGTTTTGAGTTATTGCGGCAATAGCCGCGCACTGTGCAAGTGAGCAATCCTGAATGTTTTTGTTGAAATATAAGTTTGCTGCCGCTTGGACTCCTCGGCTTCCTCCGCCAAAATTTACAACGTTTAAATAGGATTCAAGTATTTCATCTTTTGAATATCTTTCTTCAAGTTCAATAGCCCGGAATATTTCTCGGAGTTTTCTTGTAAGACTTACCTGATTATCTTCTGTGATGTTTTTTATAAGCTGCTGTGTTAAAGTTGACCCTCCGTAGCTTTGCGTGCCCTTCAATAGGTTTAAAACGGCGCCGGAGGTTCTTACCCAGTCTACTCCGCTATGGTCATAAAATCTTTTATCTTCTATTGCGATGATTGCGTTTTTCATATTTGAAGGTATATCTTTAAAATCGACCCAAACTCGATTTTCCAAATTATAAACCTTCTGATATTCTTGTGGGGTTCCGTTTTCGTCATTAACATAAACAAAACTTGTGAGAGACATTTTAGAAGCGTTTATGTTAAGTGCGACATCGTTTTCTAAAATTGTGGATTTATATATTACAAGAGATACTAACACTAAAGCTGCTGTTAATATAAATACTGTTATTAAGCTAAGAAAAAAACGCCATGTAATCCTAAGCGCTGAGGTTAAAATTCTTGAATTTCTGTTCTTTTGCTTTTTTTTAAACGATATACCGGCATTTTTGGTAGAGTTGCCGTATTGACTGATATCAGTTTTGCGCATTTTAGACTCCTTATCTTTGTGCCTTTTATTTGAAAATTAAAGCAGTAGAATAATAACACAAATTATAAGGATTAGTCAATATGATGCACCGTCCGGCATGTCACATATTTATAAATTTCAAGTTTAAAACAAGAAATAATAATTAAATTAGCTTATAAATATCTTGTTTTTTAAAGAATCAGAAAATTGTTTTACACGAATTATGTTAATCTTTCTACAGCTATAAATATTTTAGAGATTTGGTACCATGTGGCATAATCAACTGAGCCGGTTTGAGGAAGTCCGAATATTCCCTGAAATTTTTTAACGGCATCCACAGTGCTTTGACCATAAATTCCGTCAACAGCTATCTTGTTTATTGCAGGATAATTGTTACTTATTGAATTAAGCTGCCTTTGAATGGTCTCAACGGCTGAACCTGTTGAGCCGATTTCAAGCACTTCTCCTGGGAATGAAACGGGTACACCGGTTACTTGTGCTGCGGATTCAAGAAAAATTTCCGTTCCATAGTAGGTTCTTAAAATATCAATGTATCCCGTGCCGTTTTGGGCTAAAGATTGTGACCCCCATTGTTCCAGCCAACCCGGACAAGTTACGTTTTTGCCATCGCAATATTGAGTGAATAGTGGTTGCTTTATATCAGGTTTGGTTATGTAATTTGAAAATATATCGTCAACCACTTGGGAAATTTCCGTGAATATATTTCTTTGATAAACGAACTTCTGGTCATATGCGGTGGAAGAGGTAATGGTGAAGTTTTTACCTCTGCTTCGGTACCACTCTGTATACACTCTGTTAAGAGTGAAAGAAATGATAACCAATATATTGGCTTTAAGAGCATCGGTTCCCCATGTGGCATAAATTTCGCAGCTTGCAACGTTTTTTATGTAATCTTTGTAAGGTATCCAATAATCAGGAGCGTTCGGATCATTCGGATCACCATCATGTACTACTATAAATTCAGGTATAACTATATTTGGCAATACGACAAAGCCGGTAGGAGTGGGAAGCTCTTTGACGGGCGATTCGGGTATTTTCGGGGGATACTCTTTGTAGAGCGTGTGAGGAGGAATGTCATATGTAAGCCCCTCCACGGGTACGTCTTTAGGTCTGCTCATGTACACGCTTTGATCTGCTACAACATCAGGAAGAATTTGAATGTTTTTGATAACGACAGGGTCAAATCCCGGTTGTTTTGAGGTTATATTATATTCACCATATGGCATTGGTGAACCAGGTTCCAGCGAGTATTCAAGAGGTGGGGCTTCCAATTCTAAAATGTCCGATTGCCCCGAATCGTCAGTGATGATTTCTGTTATTACCTTGTTTTCTTGATTTGCCGCAGATACGGTTATCGTGGTATTAGGCAGCGGCCTTCCGATAGTTTCATCAAATACGCTTATTCTTAATTTTCCCATGCTCATTTAAAACATTCCCCCTGTAAATAATATATTCATAATCTATAAAATGAAAAATTATTGCAGTTTATGAATATAAAACAGCGAGAAAAACTCCACTTTAAAAAGTGGAGTTTTTCTAATCTAAATTAAGATTCTTTATTTTGCTTCTTACTTATAATAATTATTATTACTATCAAAATGGATCCTACGAAAATTATCAGTATTACGGATATAAGCTCGTTGTTCATAGCCCAGTCGTATGCTTTGTTAAGATCAACTTTGCTTACAATGTCGTTTACTTCTGATGATACTGCGCTTAAAGCCGAAGAAACGGAGCCGGCTGTTTCCGGCGAGCTGTTGGTGGTTGCTGTATCTTTCGAGGTGTTTGTTTGAGTTTTGGTTGTTGTTGTGGTTTTATCATCTTGTTCAATAAGATTGCCGAGCTTTGAAACCAGTCCTTCACCAAGAAGTGTCTGAAGTTCTTCTTGATCCTTCACAAGACTTGAAACCGAAATTTTAATGTCTGATGGATTTTCTTTAAAATTGGGTATTTGTTTTGCCGCTATTCCGAATAAACTGAATGACGAGGTTTGAAACTGTGCCATGTTGTTTGTTATATTCACGTCAAGATATTCTAAGCTGCCACTGGATTTTTCATGAACGACAACTATATTTTTGTATCCTGTCAAATCCGGAACCGGCATTAATACGGAAACTTTTTGACCATATGGTACTTCGTAATCTTTGTTTGTCAGTATATTAATCAAGTGCACTTCGTAAAGCGAAAGTGCTAATCTTCTATCTACCTTTTTAGAAAATTCTTTTATTTTGGATTCATCGTTATTAAGAGAGGTAGCGACTAATTTGATGTTCCAGTCTACGCCATCGATTGTTATTTCACCCGACTTATGGTTCAGCGCGCCCGCTTTTTGTTGAGCCGATTCCAGTTTCGCTGTACTAATAACCTCTTTTTTCTCTTCATCGGAAAGTTCAAGATATGTTTGCGTGGCTTTTACTACCGAGTCCACATCATTCGAGGAAGCGATATCATCGGGTACGTTATTAACATCATCCATTGTGACTTCTTCGGGATTTTTAACTACATTTTTAACAACGATTTCCACGTTATCTCTAATGTCTTCAAGGCTGTAAACTCCACCGTTTTCAATGAGAGTTTTTTCGCCGTTTAACATCACCCATGGGTAAGATTTATCGTAAGCGTCCAACAAGGAGATCTTAAAGTAAAGGGTGCTGCCGTATTCCACGTCCAGAGATCCCGTAAATGGTTTGTTTTTGGCGGTTTTGTATATTATACCTTCGGTTTCCCTAAAGGTTGCCTTATATGAATTTTTTGTTATATTTATTATTTCTATGATTTTGTTGCTTGTTATATTTGTTATCGTGTAGCTTTTGTCGGCGTTTGGAGAAATAATGTTGTTAGTGCCTTTTATGGTCACGGTAGGGCTGGAGTTGTTGTATGCACCGTCCAAAGAAACTTTAAAAGAAAAGTCACTTCCGTGTTTTACACTAACTGTGTTTCCTATTTCATTACCATAGTCATCAATGCATCTGCCGCCTTCAACAACTCTGAATTCTATTTGGTAGTTGACTTTGGAGATATTTTCAGTGGTTATTGTGTAATCTTCTGTTATGTTTTCAAGAGTGTACACTTCACTTGAAGGGAACATCTGCGTCCGAGCGGAACCAACGCTGGCTTTTTTTGCAAATACTTCCAGGTTTGAAGCATCATACCCCTCATCGGGTAAAGCTTTAAAAGCGAAACTGTTTCCATGAGTAACAGTCTGGATTATATAGTCGTCGCTTTCGCTTCCCGGCGGAGAAGTGAGTTCCCCCGTTCCGTATTGATTTTGATAACTTATACCTTCTGCCTTTACAAGCTTTATATTATATTTGTTAAGAGATATGCCTTCGGCGTATATTCTTACATTTTCTTTTATATTTATTTTATATAGAGCGGTAGCTAGGTCGAAATAAGGATCGTCAGGGTTGCTTGGGGGTTGATCGACTTTTATGAATTCTTTTTTTGCACCCGAAGAATATTCCGCATAAATTTTTATTTCCGAATTGTAATAAGCTTCCGAAAGTAAGGCTCTGAATTCAAAACTTTCACCGTAATTGACCTGTTTTTCTTCTGATAACAATGTATAGTTTGCATCTTTGAAATCCAATCCTTCATACTGCGTGAATGTGATTTTGTCGGAAAGTTTGCTTATGTTTTCTACACGAACCGTAATATTTTGAGTTATGCTTTTAATTGTATATTTACCGTTGACAAAATCTAATGTTTCATGATTTGCGGTAACTTTTATGTTCCTTATATCATAACCCGGGTCTACTTCCACAACAAAAGATAAGTTGCGTTCATATTCTACAATTATCGAATTGCCGGAGGGGGTTATCTCTGTTTGCAGACCGCTACTTGAAGGGATAAAGTACTTTATCCCTTCGGCTGCCTCAAAATAAACCGTATACTCTTTTTTGTTTCGGGTGACTTCTATATTGAAGTCTCCCTTTATGTCTGAGAGAGTATATGTTGTTTTTTTGGTTCCACTGTCATATACAGCCGTTATTTTAACGCTGCCCGTGCTTAATTGAGTTTCCGGCGTGGTTTCGGTGGGCAATGTTAGAATAAACTCATCGCTTGCTATTATTAATTTAAAAACAAGCCCATCGCTTTTATAACCTTCTTTAGACGCTGTGGTAAAACTGAAAGCATCTCCGTGATTAAAAATCTTGCTTAAAAACTGATCATTGTTTGCGTCTAAAAAATTTGTTCCGTCACCCAAGAAATCCACATTATATGTTTTTATTCGCACATTATCCACATATACCTGTACGTCCGAAGTATGGGAATCGCTAAGCTTGTAGCAATATCTGTTTTCACTCGGCCACACGTTTTCCAACCGTTCAAAAGTTATTTTGGTGTTAGGTCGTACTTTGACCGAGTCTTCGTCCATTTCATATCCTTCATCAAGACGGACAATAAAGAAAAATTCTTTATTGTTTTCAAGTGTATATGTTAATTCGTCCAGCTCGCTTCCCGCTGTAACATTAGTGGTGTTGTTGAGAGGGTCGAATTGAGTTGTATCCACGCTGTAGTATCTGGCACCTTTTGGCGGAGGGGAAAAATTAATATTTGTATTTGCTTGAATTGGATTGATTGGTCTAAACTCTGCAACTATATAGATAGTATCAAAAATAACCAAAGTATCATTATCTATTCCGCCGCTGAAATCGCTATAATCATAAGTATGAAGAGCTCTAAGACTTAATAAACCCTGAAGGGTTTTAGATATTTCGAAATCCATACTTAACGATACTTCCCTAGAATAATTATCGTAAGTATAGTCTTTTTTAATATAAACCCGATAATTTTGATCCGATGATAACATAGAGTTCGTAATCTCATGTTGATGATCTGCATCGTAATATAATCTGTAGCTTATAAAGTCTGACGGAGCATAAGAGCCATTACATATTTGTGTAAATGTATGTGTTGAATCATCACTGAGCGAATAAGTTAAGGGGGAATAAGTTGAGGGTGACGGAGGAGTGTTTGCGTAACTTAAACTGCAGGCGTCTATTGGACTGGACGCCATTTCTATGTTTCGTGCAATTTTCCACTTGGAGGGTGTTGTGCTGCTCGTTTGCTGTAATAATTGTGAACTCATGGGCTGAAGTGCAACTATATTTGTATCTTCGGATACATTCGATAAAAAAT
Source organism: uncultured Eubacteriales bacterium (assembly GCA_964610685.1). Lineage (GTDB taxonomy): Bacteria > Bacillota > Clostridia > Oscillospirales > Acutalibacteraceae > UMGS1491. The sequence goes on along the minus strand of CAZSYK010000005.1, from coordinate 35,968 downwards.
AAGCGTTATTGCCAAGATAAGTGAGTTCACTACCATTATCCGTTCCTAAAGTTATTCCTGAAGTATCTTCACCGGTTGTTGAAGCAACTTTGAATTCAAAATTCGAACCATAATTTACAGGGTTATTTTGAGATAAAACATTACTGTTCCCCGAAGTTGATGTAAATTTGATCGAATCACTGTCGGAAGAAAAGGAAACGGTTACGGTTTTTGATATTATACCCGTAATTTCTATAGCTGTATTTTCAGATACGCTTGAAAGAGTATAGTATCCGCTGTTGTCAGGTGTAGCGGTTAATGATGCGCAGCCTGAATTTAGCCTGACGTTTATCCCGCCGGCGCCTACCTCATATCCTTCAGCGGGTTCAATTTTGAATTTTACTGCTCCGGTTTCGTGGATTACAGAAGTTTTATTATTTTCGAAAATATCACCGTTTTCGTTCTTGCATAACATCCCTGTGCCGCTGAATGTCACGTCGTATGAAGCAGCTGTGATATTGCTTATGATAATATCTGTGTCGTTTGTAATGTTTTGAATTGTGTATTTATTTTCGTTTTTGGAAATCTGTACAGTCGGATTGTTATCGCTTGTCAAGATTGCGTTTGAAACACTTTTCCCAACAATGGGCGAAAGAGTGATTTCCATTGATTTACCGTAAATAACGCTATACCTATTTTCCGATAACTGTTTTATATAATCGGAAGGTGTAACTGTATAAGAGGCTTCGGTTACTGTTTGCGGTAGAGTGACCTTATATGTGTTTATGTCAAGATTTTTTACTATTATCGCCATAGGCTCTTTTACTGACGAGACAGTGAATACTCCGCTTGCCGAAGGGGTGAGAAGATAATTTCCCGCTTCGGAAGGATTACTGTGTGTGTCATAATCGTTATTTGAAAGTTTGCTTGTGGGTACCGCATAGATAAGAGCGGCATCTATGTTTTGAGTGTATGCAGGTGTAGGAGATATTTTAAACTCCAAAGATTCCCCATACTTTATGTTTGAATTTTGTAGTGTATTACCTGATACATTAGTCACATAAACTCCCTTTTCGCTTGAAGGAAGATTGATTTTGTATAAAGAATTATTTTCGCCTGTAATCGCGACGATTATATTTTCTGAAATTTCCGAAAGAAGATAAACTCCGTTTACAGCTCTGACAGTCACGCCGTTGGCGGTTATTTCTTTGCCGCTAAGAGCGTTTTCTGCGCTTGCTTCACAGGTGAAATAATAATTTTCGCCATGTGTTACTGTGATGTTTCCGGTTGGTGCGAGTTCAAAATCATTTACAGATCCGTCTTTTTTATATTTAAACGAAACGTTTGAATAGCCGGTAAAAGAAAGACTATATTTATTTTTTGCAATATTTTGAACTGTGATATTTACGTTTGAATTTATTTCGGGTATTACGATACTTTTATCGGTTTCATTTTGTATCATATCAGAGCCACTGCTTGAAAAATTAATTTCCGACTGTGAATAAGCGTATTTTTTGCTTATCCAAATTTTAAGAGCAGTGTTAGAAAGTATATTTTTTATAGAGTAAGAATTGGTTGTGTTGTCAAAAGCCGCCGAAATGGTGTGTCCGTTCGAATCCTGATAAGTAACATCCAAAGCCTCGTTTATAGGAATTTCCGTGCTTTCAAGCTTTATGTCTGTACTGAATTTATCGAGCTCTACTCCTTCAACGTTGAAAATTTCGTTTCTGTTTACAGTGCAGATAGAAGAAACGTAAGTTTGATTAGGATCAATAAGTTCGTCATTCGAAACATCACGTTCCGTGATATTATGGTTTTCATCGTATTCAAAAACTTTAAGCGAAAGTGATGTGCCTTTATCGGAAACTATTTTAACATTTTTCGCAAGAAGCTGACTGTATCCGGTTGATTCCATTTTTAAAAGGAAATAAAGATTCGTGCCGACAGATAAATCTACACTTGCTTTTCCACCGGTATTGCCTTGTGCCGTTCCGTTTACAATATACTCGAGTTTTTCAACTCCTGTAACTTTTTGAGGTAGCGCTATGCTGTAAGTTTGACCGGCCGCGCTTTCGGTTTCGGTTATAAAAAATATATTCAAAATGACCCAAAAAAGTAAAAACCAAAATTTACTTGTTTTGACAGAAGTATTTTTAATATGGGTTTTTAAATTAAACATATATCAGTGACCTCCCAATTATAACAAATATAAAACTTATTATGATTATACTAATTATTATATTTTTTACAATATATTTTATCATTATTTTACAACAATATAGAATTGTGCAGATAATAACGAAAAATTGAATAGATATATTTAAATTGGATATATTGTTTGCTTTTATTAAAGGAGTGTTGTTTATGAACGATTTCCCCACATATAATATAAGAAAAAAATTTACAAATGACCTTTCGGGAAAGTACGATTTTCTGGAGCATGGAGTTATTGGGAAAAGTGCATGCGGGAGGGATATTGATTTTTTAAAGCTTGGCAACGGTGACAGCATGGTTTTGTGGGCAGGTGCGTTCCACGGTATGGAATGGTTAACTTCTCTTTTGATTTTAAAATTTATTCAAAGATTATGTGAAGATATAAAATGCAAAAGAAAAATTTTTGGTATGGATCCAAAGCATAAATTAAATAACAGAGGACTTATGGTTATACCATGCGTTAATCCTGATGGAGTGGAAATTTCCTTAACGGGCAGTGAAGCAGCGGGAAAATACAGGGAACTTGTAGATTCCGCGAGCAAAAGAAATACGAATTTATGGCAGGCAAACGCTAGGGGAGTGGATCTTAACCACAATTACAGTGCCGGGTGGAATGAGCTTAAAATTCTTGAACTAAAAAACGGAATAACCGGTCCGGCAATTACCCGTTACGGAGGGTCTGCTCCGGAAAGCGAGCCTGAAACGTCCGCAATTACCAAGCTTTGCAGATCTAATAATTTCAGTCACGCCATAGCTTTTCACAGCCAAGGTGAAGAAATATACTGGAAATACGGGTTAAACATTCCTGAATGTTCTGAAACTCTTGCGATTGCGTTCGCTTTCAGCAGCGGTTATGAACTTAGTGCTCCCGAAGGCTTGGCGGTAGGCGGAGGATTTAAAGATTGGTTTATAACGGAAATGAATAAACCTGCTTTTACAGTGGAAATAGGAAAAGGGAAGAACCCTTTGCCGCTTTCTGATCTGGAGCCTGTGTACAAAAAACTTGAAAATATGCTTTTTATCAGTGCTTTTGCGTAATTGCTTACGTTTAGTTTTGTTAATTAATTGAATAAATATGTGCCGTATGCTAAAATCTTCTTTATGTTTATTTTTGTTTGGGAGAATGATTTGGCATGAATACAGGTAATTTATACGAATTATGGGTAAAAAATGTTAAAGAAAAAGATCTTTTAGATGAGCTTAAAAGCATTAAAAACGATTCTAACGAAAAACATGAAAGATTTTACAAAAACATAGAATTCGGTACCGCGGGTCTTCGCGGAATAATAGGCGCAGGTACCAATAGAATTAATGTATATACAGTTCGTTTGGCATCGCAAGGTTTGGCAAATTATTTAAAAGAAAGATATAAAGATCCTTCTGTTGCGATTTCATTTGATTCACGTAAAAATTCTCGATTTTTTGCTTTGGAAACCGCAAAAGTAATGGCAGGCAATAATATAAGAGCTTACGTTACTTCTGAACTTAATCCGACTCCCTTTTTATCGTTCGCAGTAAGAAACCTGGCTACTAAAGCGGGGGTAATGATCACGGCCAGCCACAATACGGCAGAGTATAACGGATACAAATGCTACGGAGAAGACGGCGCTCAAATGTCGGAACTGCCGGCCTGTGAAGTGTATAGGCATATGGAAAGCATTGATATTTTCAGCGACATAAAACTTATGGATTTTAATGAAGCCAAAGAAAAAAAGCTAATATCTTTTATCTGTTCCGATGTTTACGATGAATATATCAAATGCGTTATGAGCCAGCGGATAGATAAATTTTCTCTGTCAGATCTTAATGTTATTTATACTCCCCTTAACGGTTCGGGAAGGAAATGTGTGGAAAAAGTTCTTCTTGGTGCGGGGATTAAAGAGCTCCGTTTGGTTGCAGACCAAGAGAACCCTGACGAAAATTTCACATCGTGTCCTTATCCGAACCCTGAAATTTTTTCGGTTTTTTCAAAAGCCATTGATTTGGCGCGAGTTAAAAATGCAGATGTTATTATAGCCACCGACCCCGATTCGGACAGACTTGGGGTTTGCGTAAAACATGGCAATGATTACAGGCTTTTAAGCGGTAACGAGATAGGAACGATCCTTTTTGATTACATAATTAAAGCTCGAATAAAAACAAGGACTATGCCCGAAAGCCCCTTAATGATAAAAACAATAGTAAGCAGCTCCATGACAAACGAAATTGCCCAAAAATACGGATGCGAAATTAAGGAAGTGCTCACAGGTTTTAAAAATATAGCTTCAGAGGTTCTTAATTTAGAAAAACACAGCGAACTTTCAAGATATATTTTTGGCTTCGAGGAAAGTAACGGATATTTAAGCGGCACGTATGTAAGAGATAAAGACGCCGTGTCTGCCGCTTTGCTCATTTGCGAAGCCGCATCGTACTATAAGCAAAAAAGCGACGTCACGCTGTATGACGTGCTTTTTGATCTATGGAAAGAGTATGGGTTTTTCGGTGAAAAAACTTTGAGTTTTGAATTTAAGGACCATGAGGGAAATTTAAAAATAGAAACTATAATGAAAGAATTACGAAGCCACCCTCCTCAATTTTTTGGAAATTTAAAAGTTTTAACATGCGATGATTATTTGAACTCAACCACGACGGACGTTAAAAGCGGGATCGAAAAAGAGAAAAAATTACCCAAATCTAACATACTGAGTTTTTATTTAACAGGAAATAACCGTATAATAATTCGCCCGTCGGGAACCGAACCCAAAATAAAATTTTACGTAACTGTCAGAGAATCAAGTGATGAAGAATTACAAAAAAGCCTCAACATTATTGAAGCTTATCTTAAAAATATGATAAAAAAATTTGAATAAATCAGCAATATGTTAAATTCGCGTTAAGAAAATTTGATTTTTGCATGAAAATATAGTATAATTTTATTAAAGTCAATGCAGGACATAATATATACTATATTTAAAGGAGTAAATAAAATGTTTTTTGGAACACTAGGTACGTCAATATTAATTGCGTTTCTTACCTCAATATTTAATACAGTGGGAAGTGCTGTTGCACGTCCGTTGGTAGACCTTGCACAGTCTACAGGATGGCTTGATCCCGACACATATTCAGTTATGTCACAGTACTGTGAAGATCTTACTGAATATGCGAAAATGGGTAAGCTTCACGATGCTATTGGCAGAGATAAAGAAATCAATTCAATGATAGATATTTTAACTCGTAACGGAAAGGGTAATCCTTGCGTTGTGGGTGATTCGGGTGTGGGGAAAACAGCATTGGTCGAAGGACTTGCTTACAGAATATCCCAAGGAAATGTTCCCGATGATTTTAAAAACAAAAAAATTATAAAAGTCAATATGGTAAACCTTATTGCCGGTAAATCTTATAATAACGGTAACGGTGCTGTCGGACGTATGAGAGCGCTTTTTGACAAGGCAAAAGAAGACAAAGATGTAATTCTGTTTATTGACGAATTTCATCAGGTAGTTCAGTGTAATGCAGCGGAACTTTTCAAAACTTACCTTGACCGCGGAGAGATAAAAGTAATAGCTGCTACCACGACATCGGAATACGGATATATATCTAAAGATCCCGCGCTTGAAAGAAGATTTACCCGTGTGTTCTTGGAAGAACCCAACAAATATGAAACTTTGGAAATACTTAAGTGCCTGAGAAAAGAAATAGAAAAAATCGATGGCGTTAAAATAAGTGATGAGTCTTTACTGGCTTCTGTGGAGCTTACAGGGCAATACATGAAAAGCCGTTCTTATCCCGACAAAGCAATTGATGTGGTGAACTCGGCAGTTAAATCAGTGTGCCGCAAAAATAAATTATCTTCTAACCCGGGAGCGCTTCTTGTTGTTTCCGAGGAGGATATAAAGAGTGTGGTATCTTCCGAAACCAATATACCTTTAGGAAACATTTCAGACTTAGAATTTAGTTTACTTAATTCTATGGATGAACGCATAAAATGTAATATTTCAGGTCAAGATGAAGCTGTAAAAGTGGTATGTGATGCTGTTCGCAGAGGAAGATCCGGAATCAGGTATTTTTCCCGTCCGCGTGCATCATTCCTGTTTACAGGGACCTCAGGAGTGGGTAAAACGGCATTGGCCGAGGCTCTCGGAATAGAAGTGGGAAGTTTGATAAAAATTGATATGTCTCAGTATAACTCGAGAAACGCTCTTTCTGAACTTATAGGCTCAAAGATTAATGGATACAAGGGTGAACTCACAGAGAAAGTTTGGAAAAAACCTTATTCCGTAGTTTTATTTGATGGAATAGAAAAAGCGGATTCGAGCGTTTTAAATATAATCTTAGGTATAATAGAAAACGGAAATGTTGTGGATTCTTCAGGTAATAAAGTTGATTTTACAAATACAATAGTTGTAATGACAACCAACGTGGGCGAGAAATTAATTTTAAATGAAGATAAGAATACCGAAAATGACGGGAATACTAAAAATAAAGTTTTAAGTGAGATAAACAGTGTATTTGGTAATGAACTTTCGAACAGGGTTGACGATATTTTAGTGTTTAACAAGCTTGACAAAAAAGATCTTAAGAAGATAGCAGAGATATTTATAAGTTCTCTGGAAAGCAAATTAAATGCCGAGAATATAAGTTTGAAAATTTCTGAAGATGTGTATGAGTATATTTCAAAAATAGAAATAAACCATAAAATCGGTGCACGTCAGATTAGAAGAATCGTTTGCGAAAAAATGGAAAAAGAAATTGCTAAACTTATAATAGAGAAAAAAGTAGAAAAAGGTAGCACAATAATATGCAACACCGGTAAAGACGGTATTGAATTTGAAGTTCAAAAATAAAATGGGAAACTTTCGACTGTTTCGGTCGAAAGTTTTTTCTTTTCAAATGAATGATATTTTTATATAATTAAATTAAAAAATTGAAGCCTATGGTGATGTTTAATGATGATTAGAGCGTTGGCACCCGCAAAAATAAATTTAGGGCTTGAGATACTTGGGAAACGTGCGGACGGATATCATGAAGTTGACATGATAATGCAAAGCATAGATTTATGTGATGAAATCGGCATTGAAATTTCGAAAAGTGAAATAATTGATGTTCTATGTGATAAAAATATTGATTGTGCACCCAAAAATAATATCGTTTATAAAGCTGCCGAATTGTTTTTTGAGTATACGGGCATTAAAAACCCCGGAATTAAAATCAATATCGTAAAAAACATTCCGGTTGCCGCCGGCTTGGCGGGAGGGAGCAGTGACGCAGCGGCGACATTGGTGATTCTTGACCATATGTTCAAATCTAATTTAAATAAATCTCAACTTTTAGCTTTGGGTGCCAAACTGGGTGCTGATGTTCCTTTTTGCATTTATGGCGGAACTGCTCGTGCAACGGGATTGGGAACATCGCTGAAGCGGATTGATAATTTAAAAAACTGCGCTCTGGTTGTGGTCAAGCCTCCTATTTCCGTTTCAACAAGAAAAGCATATGAACTTTCAGATAGCACTGAAAACATAAATATACATAATTTTAATTTACTTACTAATGCAATAAAAAATAAAGATTTAAACGCTGTATGTGAAAATTTATTCAATCGTTTTGAAGAGATTATATCTGAAGAAATCGTTCTTTTTATAAAAAAAGATTTACATAAATTAGGTGCATGCGGCGCGTTAATGAGCGGGAGTGGCTCGGCTGTTTTCGGGATATTTGAAAATGAGCCGACGGCTTTGAACTGCATGGGAAAAATGAAAAAAAAATATCCCGAAAGTTTTTTATGTAAGCCTCTGGATCGAGGAATATGCATTAATTAACGATAAAAATAAGTTTCCTCGGAAATTTGTAAACTTCCGAGGAAACACTTCAATTTATAATTTCTTTTTCAAAAACTATCTGCTGTTTTGGGAATGATTTGTATTGTTTGCGTTATTAGTGTTATTAGCGTTGTTAGAATTGGAGTTTGAAGTTTGATTTTTGACGTTGGTGTTCTTAGCATTGGTATTTTTGGTATTAGTATTTGTTGTATTTCTTGAATTTTTATTGTTATCCATAGCTTATCTCACCTCCATGAAAGTATTATTTACTTCTTGCTTTTATTTATACTAAAAAAATATGGAAATAAACTTTCGTTAATAATCAAGGAAAGAGATAGTTATTTTTTTGGTTAAATGGTATAATTCGAAATTAGTATTAAAATGTAAAGGGAGCCATATATATGTCCGAAAACAAAAAATTTTATGTCACTACTCCGATATATTATCCGTCAGGCAAAGCGCATTTAGGGCACAGTTATTCCACTGTGGCAGCAGATACTCTTGCAAGATTCAAACGTTTGCAGGGGTATGATGTCATGTTTTTAACCGGGACTGATGAACATGGTCAGAAAATAGAGATAAATGCATCTAAAGAAAACAAAACTCCTAAAGAATATGTAGACCCTATTGTTGAAAGCTTCAAAGACGTATGGTCAATGCTCGGTATATCTTATGACAAATTCATAAGAACCACCGATCCTTCTCATAAGAAAGCGGTTCAGAAAATTTTCAGATCTCTTTATGATAAGGGCGAGATTTATAAAGGAAAATATAAAGGTTGGTATTGCACGCCCTGTGAAGCATTTTTTACAGATACTCAGCTTAAAGACGGAAAATGCCCCGATTGCGGTCGTGAAGTTAAATGGGCAGAAGAAGAAGCTTATTTCTTCAGACTTTCCAAATATGCCGATAAACTTTTGAAGTACTATAAAGATCATCCACAGTTTGTTCAGCCTGAGAGCAGAAAAAACGAAATGATTCAATTTATTGAAAGTGGTCTTGAAGATCTTTGCGTTAGCAGAACAAGCTTTAGCTGGGGAATACCTGTGGATTTTGATAAGGGTCATGTTGTTTATGTTTGGCTCGACGCGCTTACCAATTACATAACTGCTCAAGGATACGCTTCAGATGATGATTCCGATTACAAAAAATACTGGCCTGCAGATATTCATTTTGTAGGAAAAGAAATAATGAGATTCCATGTTATTATTTGGCCTGCGGTTTTGATGGCGCTTGATATTCCGCTTCCGAAACAAGTTTATGGTCATGGTTGGATACTTTTCGGCGACGGAAGCAAGATGTCAAAATCAAAAGGCAATGTTGTAGATCCGAAAGTACTCTGCGAGCGGTACGGAGTGGACGCGATAAGATATTTCTTAATGCGTGAAATTCCGTTTGGCGCTGACGGGATTTTCACTAATGAAGCCCTTATAAAACGAATTAATTTTGATTTGGCGAACGATCTTGGCAATCTTCTTTCACGAACAGTAGCTATGATAAATAAATATTTTGAAGGAACTATCCCTAAAAACCATAAACCGGGTAACCTTGATAACGAGCTTATAAGCATAGCGATAAATCTTTTAAAAGAATATGAGCTTAAAATGAATTCCTACAAATTTTCATCAGCTCTTAGCGAGGTTTGGCTACTTATTTCACGCTGTAATAAATACATTGATGAAACTATGCCTTGGCAACTCGGCAAAGAAAAAGAACAACACGATAGACTTGCCGCTGTTCTTTATAATCTTTGCGAAGTTCTGAGAATTGTTTCAATCCTTGTGTCTCCCGTAATGCCGGGCACTGCTTCTAAGATTCAAACTCAAATCGGAGCCGAAAAATCAGTATGCACATGGGATATGGCGGGACGATGGGGAATGCTGCCGGAAAATTTAACGGTCGAAAAAGGAGAACCGCTTTTTCCGCGTATAGATATAGAAAAAGAAATAGAAGAACTTGAAAGCACTGTAGGTTCGGAATCTGCAACCAAGGAAGAAAAATCAGAAGAAAACGTTGTGAAATTAATTGATATTCAGGATTTTGCAAAAGTAGAGCTGATAGTTGCAAAAATCAAAGAATGCGAACCTATTCCAAAAGCCAAAAAACTTTTAAAACTTTTGCTCGATGATGGCGTGGGAGAAAGAGTCGTAGCGTCTGGAATTGCACAATATTATGCTCCTGAGGATCTTGTTGGCAAAAGCGTTATTTTGGTTTCAAACTTAAAGCCCGCTAAACTTTGCGGAGTTGAAAGTCATGGCATGATTTTGGCTGCGAAATGCGCTGAAAATCAAGTCAAGGTTATATTTGTCGATGGAATGATGCCCGGAAGTAAAATTAGTTAACATAAACATGGATGTGATAAATTATGAGCTTGATTTTTGATACCCATGCACATTATGACGATTCCGCCTTTGACGAGGATAGAGAAGAACTTTTAAAAAGCTTGCCTGACAAAGATGTTTTTGCGGTTGTTAATGCCGGAGCCGATATGGTTTCTTCCCGCAAATCAATTAAGTTTTCCGAAAAGTATCCTTACATTTACGCAGCTGTTGGCGTGCATCCTGAAAACATAAATAAAATAACCACTGAAAATTTTATTGAAGAACTTGAAAAGTTGATTTTGAGTGAGAAAAAAGTAGTGGCGGTCGGAGAAATAGGACTTGATTATTACTATAATTCCGAAAATAAGGATTACCAGAAATTGATTTTTGAAAGCCAAATCAAACTTGCTTTAAAACACAATCTTCCGATTATAGTGCATGACAGAGAAGCTCACGGGGACATTCTGCGGTTTCTGGAAAAATACAGACCCAAAGGTATTGTACACTGTTTTTCGGGTAGCTTAGAGATGGCAAAAGAAATAATAAAATTCGGTATGTATCTAGGGGTAGGCGGAGTTGTAACTTTTAAAAACGCCAAAAACCTCGTGGAAGTTGTCAGAAACGTTACTTTGTCGTCAATTGTGCTTGAAACAGACGCTCCTTACATGGCTCCGGATCCGTTTCGCGGCAAAAGATGTGATTCTTCGCACATAAAATATACTGCTGAAAAAATAGCCGAGTTAAAAAACGTGGAAGTATCGGAAGTTTTGAAAACGACCAAAGAAAACGCCATGAATTTGTTTGAAATAAAAATTTAAAATACGAGTAGGAATAAATTATGAGAATCGGCCATGGTTATGATGTACATAAACTTGTTGTAAATAGGAAGCTTATTTTGGGAGGAGTGGAAATTGAAAATGATTTGGGCCTTTTAGGTCATTCAGACGCGGACGTTTTAATCCATGCAATAATGGATTCTTTACTCGGTGCCGCGGCACTGGGCGACATCGGAAAGCATTTTCCGGATTCCGATTTAAACTATAAAAACGCAAGCAGTCTAATGCTACTTAAAAAGGTTTGCGAACTTATAAATGAAAAAAAATATAAAATTCAGAATGTAGACGCTACCATAATTGCACAAAAACCTAAAATCAGTTCCCACATTTTAAAAATGAGAGAAAATATAGCAAACATTTGCAAAGTTAATGTCGATCAAATCAATGTAAAAGCTACTACGGAAGAAAATCTTGGCTTTACGGGCAGATGCGAGGGCATAGCCGCTCATGCAGTATGCTTGCTTGATTAACAGCCATAGTATTTAAACCGGCTCTGTACTTTTAAAAAGTACAGAGCTTTGTCATTTTTGCCTTTAAGTTCATATTATGTATATAAGCGAGACAAGAAATAAACCGATATTATTTCTTTTATATAAAAAATATTTTTTAAGTTTTTTATAAATATTATCTTAGCTTTTATAAAGAACAGGAGGTAAAAATGTGATATATTTTGATAATTCGGCAACAACTTATCCGAAACCTTTACAGGTAAGCGGTGCTATTTTTAACGCAATGAAGAAATACGGAGCCAATCCCGGTCGCAGTGGCCATACAATGTCACGTATATCCGGCGAAGAACTTGAACGCTGCAGAAAAAACGCAGCTTTGATGTTTGGCGCGCAGGATTACCGCAATGTTGTATTTACTCTTAACTGTACTCAGGCACTTAATATAGTTATCAAAGGTCTGCTGAAACCCGGCGATCACGTGGTAACATCTTGTATTGAGCATAATGCAGTAATGCGTCCTCTTAAAAAACTTGAGGATTTAGGTGTTACTTATACGGCAGTAAAAGTATATCCGGGCGATCATGAAAAAACCCTTGATTCTTTTCGCAAAGGTATGACTGCTAACACCGCTCTTATTGTATGCACTCACGCCTCAAATGTATGGGGAATACGTTTGCCTGTGGAAAGAATATCCGCACTCGGAAAAATATATGGAATTCCCGTACTGGTGGATGGTGCACAATCTGCAGGACTTTTGCCGATCGACGTGGAGAAAATGGGTATAGATTTCTTATGCCTTGCAGGTCATAAAGGTCTTTACGGCCCTATGGGTACCGGTATGCTTATTACTCACGAAGCCGACAAACTTAACACAATTATAGAAGGTGGAACCGGTACGGATTCCATGAAGCTTTGCCAACCGAAAGAAATGCCTCAAAAATTCGAAAGCGGAACTCCGAATATGCCGGGAATCTGTGGGCTTAGTGCAGGAATAGATTTTGTAAGGTCTAAAGGTATAAAAGAAATTTCGAGCCACGAGAACAAACTTATCCTTTATCTTTATGATAATTTGAAAAAGATAAACGGGGTAAAGCTTTACATGCCAAGACCTGAAATCGACTTTTTTGTTCCTCTGATTAGTTTTAACATAAATGGTTATGTAAGTGATGAAGTGGGAAAAATTTTAGATCAAAACAGGATAGAAGTTCGCACAGGACTTCAGTGTGCTCCCATGGCTCATGAATTTGGAGGTACTTCTGAAACAGGGGTTGTTCGCGTGAGTCCTTCGGCATTTAACACAAAAGCAGAGGTTGATAAACTTCTTGAAGTAGTTCAATCGATAAAACCGAAAGATTAGAATTTAAAAGAAAGTACTTCGTTCTTCTTTATTAAAATCGAATCTTACTTGCAACTAAAATTAAATATGGTAAAATTAATTAAGTGTTAGCAATATTGATGTTTTCGTTTTCTTTATAAACGTGTTCATTATTTTTGTTAGCGCTTAAAATATTTTATGAAAATTTGAATTTCGTCTCTTGTTTTTGATTTTAAACAGGAAGAGGTAAAATAATGGAGTACTTAACAGGTATATATTTAGCACTCAAAAGTTTGATAAGAACTTTTAATGTCTATGATCTTCTTGATATATTAATAGTGGCTTTTTTGATTTACAGCCTTATAAAAATCATAAGAGAATCGCGGGCGGGTCAACTTGTTAAAGGAATAGTTATAATTTTAATCGCCTACTTTATCGCTTGCCAACTTCATTTTAAGATGCTCAGCACCATATTAAATAATTTTTTTCAATTCAGTGTATTTGGGCTTTTAATTGTTTTTCAGCCGGAACTCAGGCGCGCCTTGGAACATCTTGGACGTAGCAACTTAGGGGATTATTGGTCTATAGGAAACATAATTAAAAGCAAAGATGCTTATACCAAACTTTATAAAAACGTAATAGACGTAACCTTAGAATCTGTTGTTTCGCTTAGTGATGAAAAAATGGGTGCCCTTATAGTTTTTGAAAGAAAAACTCGGTTAGGTGAAATTATAGATACCGGCACAATAATTAAATCTAAGCCGTCAGTTCCTCTGATTTGCAATATTTTTTATAATAAAGCTCCGCTTCATGACGGCGCTCTTATAGTGAAAAACGGCATTTTGTATGCCGGAGGTTGTATTTTGCCACTTACGAAGAATCCACACCTGAGCAAAGAACTGGGAACTCGCCACAGAGCCGCAATAGGGATAAGCGAGAATTCCGATGCTGTGGCAGTGGTCGTTTCGGAAGAAACGGGAAAAATTTCAATTGCCGTAAATGGTGCTCTTAAGACTTATGACGATTTAAGGCTTTTCGAAAAAGATCTCGAAAAACTTCTTTTGGATCAAGGCAACAAAGAAAACTACAGAAATGTAATATCTTCTTTCAGGAAAGTGATGAAAAATGATTAAATTTAATATCAAGTCACTAAAGAGAAAAATCAAGAAAATAAGGCTCGGCAAACTTTTTTATAACAATAAATTTATTGCGGGCTTTTCCGTTGTTGTATCTTTTATAATCTGGGTAGCTGTGTCTTCCAACGGAACCGAAAGTGTTCCTGTTGCTATTTCTGATATACCTGTTAACATTCAGCTTTCCGAAAGTGCTGTGCAAGATGGACTTAGAATCTTCAGCGGTCAGGATATAACAGCAAGAGTGGAGATTACAGGCAACCGCCTTATTGTAGGTCAAGTCACTAAAAATGACATACAGGTAACTGCCCCTCAAGCAGCAGGCACGATTATGTCCCCGGGTAACTATACTCTTGAACTTTCAGCTAAAAAAGTTGGTGTGCTGCAAGGTTATGAAATAGTTTCCGATGTTAAACCCTCGGTTATTACCGTGATGGTGGATCGTTACAGAGAAGCTGAATTCACTGTTGAACCGGAAATCAGTTTTACCCCAAAAGCAAATTATTTTGTAGGCAACACCATTTTATCATCGCAAAAAGTAACTCTTTCAGGTCCTGAAACGGAAATTTCAAAAATAAAAAAAGTAAAAGTCAAAAGCAATATTCCCGGGGAAGTCAGCTCTCCTATAACTCTCAAATTGCCTATAATCATGTATGACGCTTACGATCAGCCCATTACAAACGAGGCAATATCAAGCAGCGCTTATGAAGTCGAAGCAAGCATTCCGGTTCTTATGAAAAAAGAAATTCAACTCATTGCTGATTTTTCAAATTTGCCGACAGGAATAAATTTTAAAAAAGAGTATAAAGATATGGTGAAAATTAATCCGTCAAAGCTTGAAATAGCAGGTCCCGAGGATATTATTTCAAATCTTAAAAGTGTGAAACTGGATGCTGTGAATTTTAGCGGTGTAAATATTCAAAACAATAAATTTAATCTTCCCATAAATCTTCCTCAGGGATGCCGAAGCCTTAACAATACTTACTCTGCAGAGGTAAATTTGAATATGTCTCAGTTTAGAGAAAAAACTTTGATTATAAACCAATTTTCTTTTAAAAATCTTCCTCAAGATAAAACGGCAAATGTTTATAATGGAAACATAAGTGTTACCGCTTTGGCACCTATAAATGAGATTAATTTTATAAAGTCTTCTGATATTTTAGCGGAAATCGATTTTGACGGGAAAAATGAAGTTTCGAATTCAATGGAGATGCCGGTAAAAATTTCAATAAATAATCATCCCGCGGCATGGATTTACGGAAAGTATTTTGTTAATGTAAATCTTAAATAATGTCTGCGCGAAATATAAAATCAAAAGTGAGAATGGAGAATACCTTTTTATGAATAGGCGTCAATCACGTGAGCAGGCATTTGTATTTTTGTTTGAGAGTACATTTGGTATTCAAAAAATCGAAGATATAATAACGAACGCAGGAGTTGCAAGAGAAGAAGAACTTAGCGACTTTGCTAAAAATCTTTTTGAAGGAACATTAAAGAACCAAGAAGTATTGGATAAGCATATAGAAAAGAATTTAGATGGATGGAAAAAAGAAAGGCTTTCGAGAACCGCTATCTCTGTGCTTAGACTTTCAGCGTTTGAAATGATGTTCGATAAAGAAACTCCTACAAGCGTTTCAATCAATGAAGCTGTTGAACTAGCAAAAAAGTATAGCAATAAAAAAGAAGCGTCATATATTAACGGTGTGCTTGGAGCAATAAGCAAGGATATAGAAACCGACCTTTAATTTACAGGAGAAACTGAAAGTATGATGAATGCTAAAGCTATTACCGTTTCACAGCTTAATTCATATATCAAGATGCTTTTTGAGTCTGACAATAATCTTTTCGCTTTATTTGTGAGTGGAGAAATTTCAAATTTCAAAAAGCATTATCCAACGGGTCACCTCTATTTTTCTTTAAAAGACGAGAAAAGCGTGATTCGGGCGGTGATGTTCGCAAGTAATGCTCAAAATTTATCTTTTGATATCGCCGATGGTATGAAAGTTATAATTCGCGGCAGAGTTTCATGCTATGAAGTCAGTGGTCAATATCAAATTTATGTGCAGGAAATTCAACCGGAGGGCATTGGCTCCGTTTATTTGGCTTTTGAACAACTGAAGTCGAAGCTTCTTTCCGAAGGCCTTTTTGATGAATCTTTAAAAAATCCGTTGCCTCGTTACCCCAAAAAAGTAGGTGTGATAACTTCACGTACAGGTGCTGTAATTCATGATATACAAACGGTGGCAGCAAGAAGGTATCCGCTTTGTGAGATAGTTTTATATCCCGTGGAAGTTCAGGGCGAAAAATCATCAAAAGGAATAGTTGCCGGACTGCGTTATCTTAATGCACTTGCTGATATTGATGTTATAATCATAGGGCGTGGTGGAGGCTCAATTGAAGATTTATGGGCGTTTAATAAAGAAGAAGTCGCGAGAGAAATTTACGCTTCGCATGTGCCCGTGATATCTGCCGTTGGTCATGAAACTGACGTTACTATTTGCGATTTTGTTGCCGACAAGCGTGCTTCCACTCCTTCAGTTGCGGCGGAAATGGCGGTTCCTGACAAAGAAAACATCAAAATAATTATCGGAGATTATAAAAAGCGCATTCAAAGTGCCTCGAAGTTTAAGCTGGGACAAGCTAATCAGATGCTTAATCTTCTTAAAAGTGATATTAAAAAGTATTCTCCGATTAATTTGGTAAACGATAAAAAATCAGAACTTTCAAGTTTTAAAAGCAAAATTGTAAAAAGTTTTAAGTTTTATTTATCTACGCAAAAATGTAAGTATGAAGTTCTGCAAAAATGTCTCAAAGCGTGTTCAAGGGAAGCTGTTTTGCAAAAAGGTTATGCTCTTATAGTTAAAAACAATATAAATTTAAGAAGTGTAAATCAGTTCGATGAAGGTGAAGAAGTTAAAATTTTACTTTATGATGGTTCGCTGGAATGCAGATTAAATAACATTAAAAAGGGGTAAAACATGAAAAAAAGCAAAGTTGACTTTGAATCCGCAATGGAAAAGCTTGAAGAAATAGTAAATAAACTTGAAAACGGGGAAGAAAGTTTGGAGGACTCCGTCTCTCTTTTTCAGCAAGGTATGGATATAAGTGAATACTGCAAGCAAATGCTGGATGAAGCTGAACAAAAAATAACAGTTATTGATCCTGCGAAATAATTTTTTAATTGTTACTTTATAATATTAAGGAGTTTTTTTATTGACTCATGAGTTTAAAATGGAGAAATATAAAAATGATTTTGAAAAATTTCTTGAAAAATATTTGGAAAGTTTAAGCGAAGTGGAAGAAACTTTATTTCAATCAATGAAGTACAGCTTGATTTCAGGCGGGAAAAGAATACGCCCTGTTATAATGCTTGCTACATATGAACTTTGCGGTGGGGGAAATCAAGAGTTAGTATATAAATTTGCAAGCGCTGTTGAAATGATTCACACTTACTCACTTATTCATGATGATTTTCCTTGTATGGATGACGATACCATGCGCAGAGGGAAAGCATGCAACCACATAGTTTACGGTGAAGACTCGGCACTTCTTGCGGGAGACGCGCTTTTAACCTTGGCTTTCGAAGTGGTTTCATCAATTGATTTAAATGGATCTGATAAGCAGAATATTTTGAAGAGCATAAATATACTGGCTAAAGCCGCGGGATGCAGAGGCATGGTTTCGGGTCAATGTTTTGATCTTAATTTATCAAACAGTAATTTAAACAAAGAAAAGCTTATGAAAATATATAAACTTAAAACCGCGGCGCTTATCTCTGCCACCGCTGAAATAGGAGCGGTTTTAAGCGGAGCAACCGACGAAAAAATAATTGCGGCGAAAAATTATGGCGAAAATATCGGGGTTTGCTTTCAGCTTGTTGACGATATTCTGGATAACGAAACTCATAATATTTCTTTACTGCTGGAAAGTGGCGTTACTGCAGAAAATTTAGTTAAAGAATTAACTGCTTATGCAAAAAATGAACTTAATGTTTTCGAGGCTGATACTTCATTTTTAAAATATTTTGCTGATTTTTTAACATCAAGAATATGTTAGAAGTTAAATGTGATATAATAATTATATAAGTAAATCTCTTGCACTCAAAAGAAAGAAGTAAAAAATATAATGAAACAAAACGTTTATGACAAATTTCCGATTTTAAGCTGTATAAATTCTCCTGAAGATCTTAACTCGGTAAAGAATTTAGATGAACTTTGCGAAGAAATCAGATGCAAGCTTATAGATGTTATATCAAAAAACGGGGGGCATTTGTCATCTAACTTGGGCGTTGTTGAACTTACCGTTTCGCTCCATAAAGTTTTTAATAAACCCGAAGATAAAATAGTGTGGGACGTCGGTCATCAAAGCTATGTTCATAAAATGCTGACCGGGAGGTTTGACAAAATCGATACCATACGTAAAGAAAACGGGCTTTCCGGCTTCACAAACAGACGTGAAAGTTTTTACGATTTTTTTACTTCGGGGCATAGTAGCACATCTGTTTCCGCCGCGCTTGGCCTTGTTTATTCGAAAAAGATACTCGAGGAAGAAGGCTATGTTATTGCTGTTATCGGAGACGGCGCTCTAACAGGCGGATTGGCATATGAGGGTCTTAACAATGCCGGCAGACTTAAAAAAAATTTTATAATCATTCTTAACGATAACAAAATGTCAATTTCCAAGAATGTTGGCGCCGTGGCAAGATATTTGTCCGCAGCACGCATTAGGCCGTCATATATGAAAGTTAAAAACGTTTTATATAGAATTCTTGATAAAACCGCTATCGGATTAAAAATAAAAAACATGATGAAAGAATCCAAATCTGCTCTTAAAAAACTTGTTTATAAAAACAGCGTTTTCGAAGACATGGGTTTTGCTTATTATGGTCCGGTGGATGGCCATAATATTGAAGAGTTGCAGCGAGTTTTAACTATTGCAAAAAGCTTAAACAAACCCACTGTGGTTCATGTTATCACAAGTAAAGGAAAAGGCTATAAATTTGCCGAAAAAAACCCGAGAGTATATCACGGGGTTTCTTCGTTTAACGCTTTGACAGGTGTAGGCTATAAAAAAGGAGAAGAAACATTTTCAAAAGAATTCGGGAAATCAATTTGCAAAATGGCTGCAGATGATCCTCGTATATGCGCTATAACAGCAGCAATGACTTCCGGCACAGATCTTATCGATTTTAAAAACAAGTATAAATCACGTTTTTTTGATGTTGGAATCGCGGAAGAGCATGCCGTTACATTTGCTGGCGGTCTTGCTGCCGGCGGGCTTATACCTGTTTTTGCTGTGTATTCAAGTTTTCTTCAGCGCGCGTATGATCAAATTATTCACGATGCCGCTCTTCAGGATTTTAAAATTGTTTTGGCGATTGACAGAGCAGGGCTTATAGGTGAAGACGGCGAAACACATCAGGGTGTATTTGACGTATCGTTTTTAAATACAATTCCGAACGTTACAATCTATTCTCCGAGTTTCCTTGAAGAATTGGAACCCATGCTCGGCAATGCTGCCTTTGTGAGTAGAGGCGTTGCGGCTGTGAGGTATCCTAAGGGCAAAGAATTTAAAAAACCCGGTGAATTTAAATATACATGCAATGATTTTGATTTTTACGGTGATGAAAGTTCAAATACTTTAATCGTTACTTATGGAAGACTTTTTTCAAATGCGTACTTTGCAAGTGAATCTTTGAAAGATACGGGTACATCTGTATGTATTTTAAAACTCAATGTTATAAAGCCGTTAGATATTAACTCTGTAAAATTATCTTTAAAATTTAAAAATATTATATTTTTCGAAGAAGCTATAAAATCAGGGAGCGTGGCTGAAAAATTTGGTGCCGAGCTTGCTCAAGAAAATTTCAAGGGTAAGTATATTATTAAAGCCATCGACGACAAATTTATTCCTCATGGTACCGTGCAGTCGCAATTCGAGAGATTTTCTTTTGATGTATCGGGCATGGTGAGAACATTAAGAAAAATTTTAAATTTATAGAAAATTAAATTTTGATTTTAAATTAAATTTTTATGCATATATTTAATCGAGGTGAATCTCGATTGGATAGAAAACATATTATAAAAATGCTTGAATATTGCGGGATGTCTTACAGCAATTGTCAGCCCGAGGAGCCTGATGAAAAACTCATATTCATTAACGATAAGAAAACCGATGTTCAGTGTTTTTTAAGAATAAAAGGCAGCACATTGATTATTGTTTTTCGCGGTTCTGATTCAAAAAAGGACTGGAAAGTGGATTTTAAATTTTGGGAAACCATAGTGTTGCACAAGGGTCTTTCATCAAAAATAAGAGTTCACGCAGGATTCATAAGTACCTACAGGTCTCAAAGTGTTCGCGGAGAAATACATAAATACATGGATGAAACTATTAAAAAAGTTTACGTTACAGGTCATTCTTACGGAGCTGCTTTGGCTGTTTTATGCGCTATAGATTTAAAATATAAATTCCCTCAAAGAGATTATGAAGTCATCGTTTTTGGATGTCCAAGAGTCGGAAACAACGCTTTTAAAAAATTCTACAACTTAAGACTTTTTAAAACTATTAGAGTCGAAAACAAACGAGATGTTGTTCCCAGGGTTCCGTTTGCTTTTCTGGGTTACAGGCATGTAGGCACAAAGATAAGGATAGGCAAAAACAGCTTTTTAAAACCTTTTTCAATGAAAGAGCATACTTTACAGGAGTATTATTCAAATATATGGGATGTTTAAGAGCTTTTTTGTGCCTTATGTTTTTTGCTGTTATGATATTGTCTTTTGTAGGAGTATGCGCTATCTTTCTCGGGTTTTTAAAGCTTATCGTTTGCTGCTGTTTTCCTGTAATTTTCGAAAGCGGTTTCGGTTTTGTTTTTTTGTGCGTAATAATATTTTTTGTTTTTCAGTTCATCAGGTAAATATTGCTGATTTACCCGGTTATTTTCGTAATCATGAGGGTATCTGTACTTATCTTTTAATTTATTTTGTGAATCCAAACCATCGCAGTGTATATTTTGAAGATGACGTGGGATTTCGTATGTGTGCCCGTTTTTTATGTCATTCATTGCAGAATTTATGGCTTTATAAGCGGAATTTGATTTTGGCGATAAAGCAACCATTATAACAGCATCGGCAAGTGGGATTTGTGCTTCAGGCATTCCCACCTGCATTGCTATATCAGCAAGTGATTTTACGGCAGAAAATATTCCCGGGTACGCAAGTCCGACATCTTCGCAGCAACACACTAAAAGTCTTCTGCAAACACTTATGAGTTCTCCGGCTTCAAGAAGACGCGCGAGGTAATATACCGAAGCGTCAGCGTCTGAACCTCGCATTGATTTTTGAAACGCCGATAAAAGGTCAAAATGTTCGTCACCGGTTTTGTTGTACCCTGAAAAAGAGTTTTCTTCCAATATTTTTAAAGTTAAATCATATCCTATGGTTTTTTTACCGTTTTTTTCGGAAACGGATAAATAGCAAATTTCAAGACTATTTAAGGCTTTTCGCACATCTCCACGAGATGCGCAAGAAATTTTGTCAAGAGCTTCTTTTGAAATCGATATCTTTATTTGGTTCTCATTCTCCAAAAATCGGATCGCTCGTACAAGCGCCTTTTTAATTTCTTCTTTCTCAACCGGTTTGAATTCGAAAATATTGGATCGGCTAAGAATTGCACCATACACATAAAAATAAGGATTTTCGGTAGTGGACGCTATCAGTGTAATTTTACCGTTTTCTATAAACTCAAGAAGCGACTGCTGCTGTTTTTTGTTAAAGTACTGTATTTCATCAAGATATAATATTACCCCATTCGGATCATTAACCGGGTTTATCTCGGATATTATATTTTTAATGTCCGAAAGCGATGCGCTTGTCGCGTTTAATTTAAAAAAACGTCGATCGGATTTTTGTGAAATCATTTGAGCGGTCGTTGTTTTTCCTGTTCCGGGCGGACCGTAAAAAATCATGTTCGGGATTATTTTTGAATCAATTAAGTTTTTCAAAAAATTTTTTTCTCCGAAAATATGATTTTGTCCAACGATTTCCTCAAAGTTTTGGGGTCTTAATCTTTCGGCAAGTGGGGGTGTCATAATTTTCTCCCTCTTGTTTTGTAAAACAGTTTTACAAATTTTTTTTAAATATATTATAATGTGATAAACAATGAAAATAAAGCACGAGATAAAAATCTCATGCAAAAATCAGGAAGGATGTTTAAAATAATGGTCGAATTTTTTAATTCTACAATTTACTGGTGGAATTCTTTAGGTGCTGTGGATAAGACGTGGGTGATTTCGTCATGGACGATGTCGGCAATTGCACTTGCGGGTACTTTTATGAACGCTGAAAGAAACAAATGGGGGTTTGTTTTCTGGCTTGTTTCAAACTTATACATGACTGTAAGGTTTTTTGTTATAGGCGAATTTGCACAAAGCACCTTGTTTTTTATTTATTTTCTTCTCGCTATCAGAGGGCTTTTTTCATGGACAAAAAAAGAAAATAAAGAAATCGATGCTTAAAGCACATAGATTTACATAATTAAAGGGAAAAATTATAATGGAAGTTCTTTTACATACATGCTGTGCACCTTGTTCGGTTAAATGTATCGACACGCTGCAAAGTGAAAATATAACTCCTGTGCTGTTTTGGTTTAATCCTAATATTCATCCGTATACGGAATATAAAAATCGAAAAAACGCACTGGTTGATTACGCAAAATATAAAAATCTTGAAGTCCACTCAAAAGACGAATATGGCCTTAGAAAATTTATAGAGGAAGTTTATCCTGAATTTAATAACCGCTGTGGACATTGCTATATGTCACGTCTGAACGAAACAGCCAAGTACGCTTCGGAGCATGGTTATAAAGGGTTTTCTACAACTCTTTTGATAAGTCCTTATCAAAATCATGATTTGATTTGCAAAATGGCACAAAAAACAGCTCAAAAATACAGAACTGAATTCATCTATCGTGATTTTAGACCTTACTTTAAGGAAGGGCAAAAAACAGCCCGCGAACTTGGAACATATATGCAGAAGTATTGCGGCTGCATCTTCAGTGAGGAAGAACGGTATTTAAAAAAATAAATTTATCCACCGGCATAGTCCGGTGGATATTTACTATGTATTAAACATTGTGTGTTTTCCGCTAATTACTAAGATAAAATTTTATTAAAACTTTTAAAAGCTCATCTCTGTCTATTTTTTTTATAAGATTTCTTGCGTCATTATGAGTTGTGATGTATGTCGGATCTTCCGAAAGAATATATCCAACTATTTGATTTATCGGGTTGTACCCTTTTTCAAGCAAAGCATCGTACACTATTGTCATGGTTGTTTTTATGCTCGATTCCGTGTCGCTGCACAGCGAAAAGGTCATTGTTTTATCGTACATAAATATTATCACCTCTAACACATATAATTAAATAATATAATATATTTAAATGAAATTATTTTCAACATAGATCAAATAAGTTCTTTTAAAGCCTGCAAAGCTAAAAAATAGCTGTTCTTGCCGAATCCTGCTATCTGCCCCACGCATACGTCCGAAATTACGGAATTTCTCCTAAACTCTTCTCTTGCGTAAATATTCGTCATGTGAACTTCTATAAACGGGATTCTTACAAAAGATATTGAATCTCTTAAGGCATAACTGTAATGACTCAGTGCCCCGGGATTTATTATTCCGCCATAATATTTTTCTTTTGCTTCATGAATTTTATCTATGAGTGCGCCTTCCCAATTTGTTTGGAAAACTTCACAGTTAAGTCCTATATCTTCAGCATAGGATATTATCTGAGACTTTATACTCTCGGCCGTTTCTTCTCCATAGATTCCTTTTTCATGAAGACCCATCATGTTAAGATTAGGCCCCAGTAATATAATAATGTTTTTTTTCTTCATAGGTTTTCACCGCCTGTTGATTCGTTTCTAAAAGTCGTTAATAAGTCAAGCTTTGTGTTTTTCTTTATTTTTTTTCTAAGTGATTTTTCGAAAAATCGTTTAAATTTCAAAAGGAAGGTCTTGCTTTGACTTACAGGGTCGATAAGGATTGATTTGATTTTTATAAAATTTGCGCCCAATATGTCTGTGAAAATTTGATCGCCTACTATGAGTATGTTTTCTTTAGGTAGCGATAGAATTTTAATGGCTTTTTTTATGCCCCATGTTAAAGGTTTAAGCCCCATGTGAACATAAGGAACATTTATTTTTTTTGCAAATGTCGATACTCTTTTTCTGAAATTATTAGAGACCAATACTACTTTTATATCGTTTTCTTTTATCTCGCTTATCCAGTTTAAAATTTTTTTTTCGGGCACCGGATGCTTATGGGGAACAAGTGTGTCGTCGATATCAAGTATGACACCTTTAATGTTCATATTATTCAGCAAATTAGAATTTATATCTGTGACTTTGCCGGCGAAATATGTGGGCGTAAAAAGCGCCATTAATAACCTCCATGATGAGTGGTATTTAATGCTTTGTTATGCATATTACCCCCTCATGCCTTTAAAGCTTTGAGGGGGATAAATTTTTAAAGCAGGCTCGATAATTTGTTATCTACCGCTTCTGAATTTGACATTTTTTTTGTGTTTTCTTGCTTCTTTGGATTTTTTCTTGCGTTTTACGGAGGGCTTGTCGTACGCTTCTCTTTTTCTTACTTCAGAAATTATTCCGGAACTTTGTTTTTTAAATCTTCTGAGCGCACTTTCCAATGATTCGTTTTTTTTGACAGAAGGCTTTGAATCTGTTTCAATAGCTTGGTCGATTTTAGTTGATTCTGTTTCTTCTGTTTTGATTTCCTCTGTCATTTGTTTCCCTCCTATCCGCCTTAAAGCAGGGCTTTATGTATTTTATAATGATTAATTTATCATAAAATAATCTATCATCTAAACACACAACCGGTATTATATATTATTTCAATAGTTGTTGTCAAGATATACTATTTTTCTTTTTAATTGGAGAATTTAGATGTATTATCTTACAACTAATTGCAATGCCGATAAAAGGTGCCATTCGAATTTTTTAAGTCACTAAGCTATTTACATGACATTTTTTAAAATATATAATTTAAAAATGCAGTACCGATTATTTTAAAGGGGTATTTATGAATTTTGAAAATGTTTCGGTTATAATGCCGATTTTAAATGAAGAAAAATATATAAAAAATTGCTTAGACTCGCTTCTTGCTCAAGATTATCCGAAAGAAAACCTCGAGATACTGTTGATTGACGGCATGTCAGATGATAATACCGCTGAAATTATAAATGAATATATGAATAAATATAATTTTATAAAACTTTTATCGAACCCCGAAAAAACAGTTCAGTATGCTCTTAATATGGGAATAGAAAACGCACGTGGCGACTACATAGTGAGGATGGACGCCCATGCCTCATATGCGAGTGATTACATATCTAAATGTATTAAACACTTAAAAAAAACAGGCGCGCAAAATGTCGGAGGTCCGACAATTGTAAGAGGGTTAAACCCGACTCAAAAAATTATTGCGGCAGCTTATAATTCACCATTTGCGCTGGGCGCCAGCCGCCACTATGAAGAGGATTTCGAAGGATATGCCGATACTGTGGCATGGGGTTCTTTTGAAAAGCAAACCTTGAAAAAGCTGGGGATGTATGATGAACGTTTGCCACGCAGCGAGGATGATGATCTTAATTTCCGAATAACTAAAAGCGGCGGAAAAATATTTATAACTCCTGAAATTAAAAGTGTATACTATCCCAAAGATAGTTTTAAAAAGCTTTTTAATCAATATTTTAACTATGGTCTTTGGAAAGTTGCGGTTATAAAAAAACACCATAAGCCTTCAAGATTTGCTCATCTTGTGCCGATGCTTTTTGTTGCATTTATAGCTGTTTTTGGTATACTATCATTTGTTTCCGAATTTTTTTTCTTTACGTTTTTAAGTGTTATGACACTTTACTTAGTCCTTGACTTATATTTTTCTTTTAAAAATAAGTATATAAGAGATATTAAAAGCAAACTAGGTTTAATGTTGGCGCATTTTGTGATTCATTTTTCTTATGGATTAGGATTTTGTATTGGAATATTTAAATTTTGGAATAATAAATGGAACTAATTTTATATGAAAGTTAAAGGGCGGTGCACTATGTCAGAAAAAAAATTTAAAGATAATTCCGAAGAACAGTTTGCCAAGTTAAATGCGGAGTATATCAGAAAGCTTCAGCTTAAAAGTTTGGAAATTTTAATATATTTTAAAAACTTTTGCGAAAAACACAATCTTCTTTTTTATTTTTGCGGTGGTTGTTGTATAGGAACTGTGCGTAACGGAGGATTTATTCCTTGGGATGATGATATTGATGTGTTCATGCCACGTGAAGACTATGAAAAACTTGGCATTCTTTGGAATAAGTACGCCGACATAAATAAATATTCTTATAATCGAACAACAGAAGACGAATTTTTCGGTCATATTATGACAACTATAACAGATAAAGAAACAACTGCAGTAAGACCATGGCAAACCGGTAAAAGCGGGCACAAAGGTGTAATGATAGATGTTCTTCCGCTTGACGGTTGTGCACCTGACGGAATTAAACGCAAAATTCAAATGATGTGGAGTATGATTTTTTCGCTTTATTGTTCACAAGTGGTGCCCGTTAATCATGGCAAAATTGTTTCCGTAGTGTGCAAAATTCTTTTGAAGATAATACCGAGCAATAGCTTAAGGTATAAAATTTGGAAATTTGCCGAAAATCAAATGAGTAAATATAAAATTACAAACTGTAGGTATATAACCGAGCTTTGCGCAGGACCAAGGTATATGAAAAACAAGTATCCAAAAGAAATATTTGAAAAAGCCGTGTACAAAGAATTTGAAGATTTCATGATGCCACTTCCCGTCGGGTATGACACTTATCTAAAAATAGCTTTTGGGGATTACATGACGCTTCCGCCGAAAGAAAAGCAGGTTCCGCACCACGACATAATTTATATGGATTTTTGAAAAATAAATACTTTAATTAAATTAAGGAGCTATCCGAAAACATATGAAAAAGAGAAATATTTTTTTAACACTCGGAACATTGTTAATATTGTTAACAGCGTTACTACTATCTATGGGCAAAGTAACAGAGATAGAATTTGAATCCCCTAATTGTGGTACCACTACGCTTGATATTCTTCATGGCAAAATAGAAGGCATGGCTTATGGTGTTCCAGGCGGCGGAAGCGATAATGTCGATAATATTATTGCCGCTCGAAATGAAGATATAAACTATATAAATGATAATATTTCAGGTAAGGGTTACAATAATTTTGAAGTTATAAATATGATCAGATTTTACATAGAGTCCAAAGGAGGAAAAATAATAAGAGTAACAAGTGGTAAATACGTATTCTCAGGTTATGGTTGGATTTATGAAAAGTTTAATCGCACATAAAAGTTTTAATAATAAATTGTTTTAAAGCAATCGGAGGACAAAAAAATGATATTTGCAGTAATAGTTGCAGGCGGAGCAGGTAATCGAATGAATCTTTCAGAGCTTCCCAAACAGTTTCTTCCTCTTGGTGAAACGAAAAAGCCCATAATCATTCACACCTTAGAAAAGTTTCTTCTTTGCGAGAAAATTGATTATGTATACCTTGGTGTCCATAAGGATTGGATAGGGTATGCGGAAGAACTTTTAATAAAGTATGGTGTGGATACTGAAAAAGTATTGATTGCCGAAGGCGGTTTAGATAGGAACCTTACAATTTTAAATGTAATAAACGAGATAGAAAAGAATCATGGCGAAAGTAACGATCACATAATTATTACTCATGACGCCGTGAGACCTTTTGTTACGCTTAAAATGATAAAAGAAAACATAGATGCGGCATTTGAATGTGGCGCGTGCGATACGGTGGTTTCGGCGTTTGATACCATAATAGAATCTACTGACGGAAAATATATAACTTCCGTGCCTAATCGTAGCTTTATGTATCAAGGTCAAACTCCTCAAAGTTTCAACATGGCAACTTTAAAAACTCTTTATGAAGATCTTAGCACCGAAGAAAAAGAATTACTCACAGATGCGTGTAAAATATTTGTATTTAGAAATAAACCGGTAAAATTAGTAACAGGAGATACTTTTAATATAAAAATCACAACTGTTTCCGATTATAAAATTGCGGAGGCTATTCTGGGGGGCAATATGAGTGATTAATTATATCTATCAGCTCGTTAGCCCCGGTGTTTTTTCAATAAAATACGAGGATATGAACTTTGGCAAAGATGTTATAGTAAAACCCACATATATGGCACTCTGCCACGCTGATCAACGTTATTACCTTGGCGGGCGAAGCATCAAAAAATTAAAAAGTAAACTTCCGATGGCACTTATTCATGAATGTGCAGGAGAGGTTATTTACGACCCTAATCATGTTTATTCTCATGGGCAAAAAGTTGTACTTATTCCAAATATTCCTTCACCTAAGAGAAATGTTGAGATATATGAAAATTACGAAAAGGGTTCGAAATTTCTTTCCAGCGGTTGTGACGGTTTTATGCAGGAATTCGTAAATCTTCCGATTGATCGTCTAGTACCGTTTGAAAATGTCCCTGAACAGTTTGCAGCTATCTGTGAATTTATAAGTGTTGGCGTCCATGCCGTGAGCAGGCTGAAAAAAATTGCTCACGGGATAAGAGATTCAATCGGAATTTGGGGTGACGGAAGCCTTGCGTATGTCGTGGCTTGTATTTTAAAACACACATTGCCGAAATCAAAAATCACGGTAATAGGTCGAGACGTAAACAAATTATCACAGTTTTTGTTCGCTGACAATACTTATCTTTCCGATGATATCCCCACTGATTTTAATATCGACCACGCTTTTGAATGCGCAGGGGGAGAGGGCAGCTTTTACGCGATTGATGATATTATAAAATATATAAACCCTCAGGGCACGTCTGTACTTATGGGAGTAAGTGAAAATAGAATTGCGATAAACACGCGTGATATTCTTGAGAAAGGTCTTACATTAGTGGGATCAAGCCGTTCGGGCAGAGCGGATTTCGAACAAGCTGTGCTGCTTTTGGAAATGCGTGAATTCCAAAAGCGTATCAGCAGGATTATTTATGAAGATAAAAAAGTAAGCAGCGTTGCCGATATCCACCGGGTTTTCAAAACTGACCTTAACACTTCTTTTAAAACAGTTTTCAAATGGGATTTATAAAAATTTAAGGAGAAAATGATGCCTGAGATAAGCGTGATTATACCTGTTTATAATTGTGGAAAATATCTTAAAAAATGTGTGGATTCGGTTTTGAATCAATCTTTTAAAGATTTGGAACTTATTTTGATTAATGATGGTTCTTTTGATGGCAGCGGCAATATTTGCGAAGAATATCAAAAAAAAGATTGCAGAGTAAAAGTAATTCATCAAGAAAATAAAGGGGTAAGCAGTGCACGCAACGCGGGATTGGACGTGGCTCAAGGCAGGCTTATAGGTTTTGTGGACAGCGATGACTATTTAGCCCCGGATATGTACGAATTTCTTTATAATAACCTTAAAAATAATAAGGCGCATGTTTCAATTTGCGGAATTGTAAATTGTTTTATAAAAAAAAGCGGTGCCACCAAGCAAGTGAGGCAATCGCCATTTGACGGAACATGGATTTTGACAGGGAAGGAAGCTCTTAAAGAAGTTTTGAAAAGCCGGCTGTTTTCAGTGAATCCTGTTAACAAGCTTTTTGATTCCAAGCTTTTTAAAGGCAAGCGTTATCCTGCGGGAAAAATATCTGAAGATGCATTTTTGATTCCCGAAATACTTTCTTTGGCATCGAAAGTGGTTTATGATTCTAATCCGAAATATTATTATATTCGCCGCGAAAACAGCATAACGACTTCTGAGTTTAGCCTGAAAGATTGGAATGTTACCGAAGCTTATAAAAATCATCTTAGTGTTGTAAAAAGAAAATTCCCCGATCTTATAAAAGAAGCTGAATTCAGATATATGTGGTCTTTTATTTATGTGCTTGATAAGATGATTTCTTGCACTAATCCCGTGCCTAAAGAAGAATATAAAAAGGCGCTTGAATTTGTCAAAAAAAACGCTTGCAAAATTTTAAGGAATCCTTGTTTTTCATTTAAAAGAAAGCTTGCCATCTCTATGCTTCTTTTAAACGAAAATCTTTATAAAAAAATGGTTAGCGAAAGCAGTAAAAGCTAGCGGGAAATTTTTAACGAGGTATTGTAATGAAAAAACTATGTTTTGTGTGTTTTAATCTTGAAGATATGGGCGGTGTAACGCGAGTTTTGTCAAGCTTGTGTAATGAACTTTGTCAAAATTACAATGTTTACGTTGTTTCAATTTGCGATACCGGAAAAGAAAACCATTATTTCCTTGATTCAAAAATTAAGATATGCAAAATAAATAACAATCCCACTGACAGGATACGAA
Organism: uncultured Eubacteriales bacterium; assembly: GCA_964610685.1. Classification (GTDB taxonomy): domain Bacteria; phylum Bacillota; class Clostridia; order Oscillospirales; family Acutalibacteraceae; genus UMGS1491. Next base: position 5,508 of record CAZSYK010000005.1, on the reverse strand, counting down.
ACATAATTTTAAAATCTTTCGGAAAATTAAAAAAATATTTTTCCGAAAATAATTTTGATGTAATTTTCATGGAAGGTCATTACATTCCTCCGATTGTTCTTCCTCTTAAATTTTTTACCGGCAGTAAGTTCGTGTTTTGTGATCATGGTGCTTTGAGTAATCAGCTGGGTGATAAGAAAGCTTCTTTTTTTAGAAAAATCGCAGCGAGATTCAGCGACAAGGTAGTTGTTCTTACCAAGTCGGCTAAAGGTGATTATGAAAAAGAGTTCAAAACCAAAAGTGATAAGGTCGATGTTATACCTAATTTCATAGATAGTAATATTTTAAAATATAAAAAAGAATATAATGTAGATTCAAAGCACATATTATCATCAGGAAGGTTTACGTCCGAAAAAGGATTTGAAATGCTTGTAGATGTCGCTAATGAAGTCTTTAAGAAACATTCGGACTGGAAATGGCATATTTACGGTGATGGCCCCGAATTTAATAATATTAAAGATAAAATAAGAGAAAATCGTCTTGAAAAAAATCTTTTTTTAATGGGTCTTGCCGATAACATGTACGAAAAATACAGCAACTATGGTATGTTCGTTTTGACTTCTTATCGCGAAGGATTCGCTTTGGTTTTGCTTGAAGCGAAAATGAATGATTTGCCTTTAATAAGTTTTGACTGTGTTTCAGGACCTTCAGAAATAATTCGAGATAGCGTGGACGGATATTTGATTCCGTGCTATAATAAAAAAATAATGTCAGAAAAAATTTGTGAACTTATAGAAAACCCTGAGCTTCGTGAAAATTTTTCACTTCACTGTAAAGATAACATTGAAATGTTTGGTAAATCAAATGTTATGAAAAAATGGACGGAGCTTATAAAGGAATTATAATATAACAGATAGTTTTAAGATGTAGGTGATTAAGGTAATGGATTTGGCAAGTTTACCGGAAAGTCGGTTTTATGATAAATTTAAAAGTTTTTTTCTAATTTTTTTCGCCACCGTGCTCATAGCGAGATTTGTGAGTTTTTATTGGATATTTCCGCACGCTTTAGATTCGATAATATTTTTAGGACTATCTGTATATGCTATGTTTTTCATATTTGTTGACGTGTTTACCAAGAGAAATATACTTAAATCTCAAAACCTTATATGGCTTTTGTTATTTTTTTGCTCTTGTACGATTTCATGCATAATGTATATTCATTATGGTTGGAAAGATAACTTAAAAGCATTGATGTCCATTGCACTTAATTTTTTCTTTTTGTATCCGTATATGGTGGCTAACGACAAAAAAAACGTACGTAAAATAATAGTTTTACTTCAAAAAATATTAATAATAACATGGCTTGTTTTGGCGATTTGCTCTTTGATCACTTTTTTCATGCAATATAGTAAAATATTTTATATGCATGGAACAAGAATACTTTTCGGATGTATCGAGAATCGGCTTTTCGGAACATTTACCGATCCTAACTACGCATCGGTAGTTTCTATTTTGACTATAATATTTTCATTCGCCATTCTTGGTTATAATAATCAAAATAAATTAATTCGAGGAATATGCATAGCAAACATTCCTATCCAATTTTTCTATATAACTCTGGGTTCATCCCGTACCGGTGAAGTTTGCCTTCTTCTGGTGGCTTTTATTTCTTCTTTTATTTTCAGTTACAGATTAAAACCCCGCGGCAAAATATATTTTTTCTTTTTCAGAATTTTGTCAGCCCTTTTCATATGTTTGGTAATTCATTTTGCCATCGAGTATACTAGAATACTTTTTTCATATATTCCTTCATTTTTTGAACAAAATCATTACAGAGGTTCCGGTGGAGGGTTTGTTTTTCATCAGGCGCCGATAGAAAGACCCGACGTTGCCGAAAGCAGTGATATTTCGAATTTGCGGTTTCGCATATGGGCCAGTGCCTTTGACATATTTAAAACCACGTGGCTTTTCGGAGCTTCCCCGAGAAATGCACTTGCTTACGCTAAAGATATTCTCCCCAATGCTTTTATAGTAAAGCGAGGATATGATGCTCATAATTTCTATGTTGCGACTTTGATTTACACGGGAATTTGCGGAGTTATTTCTTTAGGAACATTTTTGATAAAGTCAGCAATTAGAATATTGAAATATTATATAAATAAATGTTTTTTAGTTGAGGATGTAATGCTCAATTCCATGGTGATTTCGATTATATGCATAGCTGTATCGGGAATGTTTCTGTCCGAGATTTTATTCATAACTACAGTTGGATCATTTTTTTTCTGGTTGTTTTTGGGATGTGTGGTAAGCGTTGTAAGTCAAAAGCAACGAAATGTTTAAGGACAGGTAAACTATGAGAACGAAAAATTCTTTTATAAATATAGCAGTCAGCTGCTTATCATATGGAATAATTATGGTAGGGTCATTTGTGACTCGTCGATTTTTTGCGACTATTTTGGGTCTTGAAGCAGTAGGAATAGAAGGCGCGTTTTTAAGTGTAGTAAGCGCTCTCGCTATAGTGGAGCTTGGTCTCGCGGTAGGCATTGTTTATAAGCTTTATAAACCAATATCACAAAAAAATTGGGATCAAGTTGCCGTAGTGCTTTGCTTTTTACGAAAATGCTATATTATTATAGCTGCAATTATCATAACATTCGGAGTAATTTCAGCGTATTTTGTGGTTATGCCTATAAAAGGAAATTTTTCTAAGTTATGGCTTGCCCAAATTTTTCTTCTTTACATTATAGATGTAGTGGCATCGTATCTTTATTCCCACAAACGCGCGATGTTTATCGCGGATCAAAAAAACTACATTAACAACGCCATTCATATAGTTATACAAATTTTTCTCTTTATATCTCAAATTGCGGTTTTAAAAATATTTGCTTCATTCGAAGCTTATCTTATATGTAAAATAGTTTGCAGGTTAGCTGAAAATATAATAATTTCATATAAATTCAATAAGCAATATAGTTTTGTGAATTTAAAAACAAAAACGCGTATGCCCGATATAGAGAAAAAAGATCTCTTTAAAAATATTAAAGCAATGCTGTTTCATAAAGTCGCATCGCTCGGCGCGACTGCGGTGTCGAGTCTTATTATAGTTTATTTTATAAGTCTAAAAGAAAACGGTATTTATTCTAACTATATGTTGATTGTAATGGCTCTTACGATAGTAACCAATGAAATTTTCAATGGTATTTTGGCGAGTTTTGGCAATCTTTTAAATACAGAAAGCCGTAAAAAAGTATATGATAACTTTAATGTGCTTTATTTTATTAATTTTCTGCTTTATTCTTTTATAGTAAGTGCTTTTATATGTATTGTTACTCCGTTTATGGGCATATGGACAGGCGAAGGATCAGAATTTAATATATTAACAACCGTATCTATAGCAGGATATCTGTATATATATGGCATCAGGCAATCTGTCGGAATGGCGAAAATAGGCGCGGGTATATATGACCCTGACAAGTATCTGGCAATTGTCGGAGCCGTTATTACGCTTATATCTTCCTTAATATTAGTAAATCACATGGGAATCGCCGGAGTTATGCTGGGAAACATTATAGGAATAATGTCAATTTCCTATTGGGTTCAACCTTACCTTGTCTATGATGAAATATTTAAAAAGGATGTAAAACTTTATCATTATAAATTTATTCTTTACACTTTTTTGACAGGTTTATATGCTTTCATCACATATATTTTATGCACTTGGATTTTAAGCTACAGTAATACTGTTAGTTTTATTTCGAGTTTTATTGCTTCAGGCATTAATATCTCGGAAAGTTCTGCACGTCTTATTTCGCAAATAATGATTAATAGCATAGTATGCTTGGTAATTCCTAATGTTTTGAATGTTATTCTGTTTTATCGAACTTTAGAATTCAAAAATTTATTAGCGGCAGTAAAATCTTTTTTAAAAATACCTCAGAGATAATAAAAGGAGGCGTTTGATTTTTGAGTATGATTTTTTCTGTGTTTTTATATTCGGTTCAGATAATTCTCCCATTTATGGGTATTTTGATTGTTTATTATTGTTTCAAGTCACTTTATGCAAGTTTAAACCCTGAACGTCCTTTTATCGCTTTGCTTAATAAAACCACAAGGGAAAAAATACCTATAAAATACTGGGAAAATTCTTTAGGCAGGGACAAGCATTGCGATGTGGTTGTGGATAGCCCGACAGCTTCGAGAGATCACGCCGTACTTTTCAGAAGAGATTCGGGATGGATGATTTCGGATACAAACTCAAAAGGCGGAGTGTTTTTAAATGGTGCCGCCGTAGAAGGAAACGAAAAGGTTTACATAAATGACATTATAAGCATCGGTGAGATTGAATACGAACTTAATAAGGCCGATATTTTATCAGAAAAATCAAATGGCAAGGGTAATAAACTCATAAAAAAAAGATCTTACTCGTGCGGCACTATGCTGGTGCTTGTCAGCATGTTTCAGTTTTTATCAAGTATAGAGGTGTGCTTTTTTAAAGGTTCTTTCGATTACAAGCCTTTGTTCATATTTTCACTGCTTTTCGGTCTTTCGTGGATATACTTTTTTATAACTAAATACGGATTCAGAAGGCGTAATTTTGAACTTGAAACACTTGGAATATTCTTAAGTGGTATAGGGATTATTAATTCTTGCGGCATAGATTTAGAGGAAACTTATACTCAACTGATAGCACTTGGAATAGGGCTTATGCTTTTCGGGTTTATGGTAGCGTTTATAAAAGACCCCGATTTTGCCATGAAATGGAGACCTTACATTGCCGCCGCCGCGGTTTTACTCCTTATTGTAAACCTCGTTTTCGGTAAAGTCAGAAATGGCTCGCAAAACTGGGTAACGCTCGGTCCTGTTGTTTTTCAGCCGTCAGAAATTGTTAAAGTTGCGTTTATATTTTTTGGTTCTTCAACGCTTCAAGGTATTCAAACGACTAAAAATCTTACAGGATTTATAATTTTTTCCGCGATATGTATGGGCGCGCTTTTTATCATGGGGGATTTTGGCACAGCGTGCATATTTTTCATTACATTTATTTTGATATCATTTATGCGTTCGGGTAGCATACGAACCGTAATATTGATATGCGCTGCAGCTGCTCTTGGAATTGCACTTATATTAAAATTCAAACCTTATATAGTTACAAGATTTTCGGCGTGGCGTCATGTTTGGGAACATATGAACGATATAGGGTTTCAGCAAACAAGAGTCTTGACATATTCTGCAAGCGGAGGACTTATTGGCCTCGGAATAGGCAAAGGATGCCTCAAATATGTTTTTGCGGCACCAAGCGATCTCGTTTTCGGAATGCTGTGTGAAGAGTGGGGGCTTATTTTAGCACTCACTGTTCTTGTATCCATTGCGTTTATAGGCCTTTATGCAAGAAGCGCCAGTGTGCGAAGCAGATCCACATTTTATTCGATAGCATCTTGCTGCGCGGCGGGGATGCTTATGTTTCAAATGATGATGAATGTTTTCGGAGTTATAGATATTTTGCCGCTCACGGGCGTTACACTGCCATTT